>NZ_CP016207.1:247537-301586 GCF_001683375.1 Streptococcus sp. oral taxon 064
AGCTAAGCGACTTCCATATCTCACAGGGGGCAACCCCCAACTACTTCCGGCGTTCTAGGGCTTAACTGCTGTGTTCGGCATGGGTACAGGTGTATCTCCTAGGCTATCGTCACTTAACTCTGAGTAATACCTACTCAAAATTGAATATCTATCAAATACCAAGAAAACCTCACACTTCGTATTCTCAGTTACTTTGGATAAGTCCTCGAGCTATTAGTATTAGTCCGCTACATGTGTCGCCACACTTCCACTTCTAACCTATCTACCTGATCATCTCTCAGGGCTCTTACTGATATAAAATCATGGGAAATCTCATCTTGAGGTGGGTTTCACACTTAGATGCTTTCAGCGTTTATCCCTTCCCTACATAGCTACCCAGCGATGCCTTTGGCAAGACAACTGGTACACCAGCGGTAAGTCCACTCTGGTCCTCTCGTACTAGGAGCAGATCCTCTCAAATTTCCTACGCCCGCGACGGATAGGGACCGAACTGTCTCACGACGTTCTGAACCCAGCTCGCGTGCCGCTTTAATGGGCGAACAGCCCAACCCTTGGGACCGACTACAGCCCCAGGATGCGACGAGCCGACATCGAGGTGCCAAACCTCCCCGTCGATGTGAACTCTTGGGGGAGATAAGCCTGTTATCCCCAGGGTAGCTTTTATCCGTTGAGCGATGGCCCTTCCATACGGAACCACCGGATCACTAAGCCCGACTTTCGTCCCTGCTCGAGTTGTAGCTCTCGCAGTCAAGCTCCCTTATACCTTTACACTCTGCGAATGATTTCCAACCATTCTGAGGGAACCTTTGGGCGCCTCCGTTACCTTTTAGGAGGCGACCGCCCCAGTCAAACTGCCCGTCAGACACTGTCTCCGATAGGGATAACCTATCCGGGTTAGAGTGGCCATAACACAAGGGTAGTATCCCAACAACGTCTCCTTCGAAACTGGCGTCCCGATCTCTTAGACTCCTACCTATCCTGTACATGTGGTACAGACACTCAATATCAAACTGCAGTAAAGCTCCATGGGGTCTTTCCGTCCTGTCGCGGGTAACCTGCATCTTCACAGGTACTAAAATTTCACCGAGTCTCTCGTTGAGACAGTGCCCAAATCATTACGCCTTTCGTGCGGGTCGGAACTTACCCGACAAGGAATTTCGCTACCTTAGGACCGTTATAGTTACGGCCGCCGTTTACTGGGGCTTCAATTCATACCTTCGGATTACTCCTAAGCACTCCTCTTAACCTTCCAGCACCGGGCAGGCGTCACCCCCTATACATCATCTTACGATTTAGCAGAGAGCTGTGTTTTTGATAAACAGTTGCTTGGGCCTATTCACTGCGGCTGACTTAAAGTCAGCACCCCTTCTCCCGAAGTTACGGGGTCATTTTGCCGAGTTCCTTAACGAGAGTTCTCTCGCTCACCTGAGGCTACTCGCCTCGACTACCTGTGTCGGTTTGCGGTACGGGTAGAGTATGTTTAAACGCTAGAAGCTTTTCTTGGCAGTGTGACGTCACTAACTTCGCTACTAAACTTCGCTCCCCATCACAGCTCAATGTTATAGATATAAGCATTTGACTCATATCACACCTCACTGCTTAGACAGACACTTCCATTCGTCTGCTTTAGTTAGCCTACTGCGTCCCTCCATCACTACATACTCTAGTACAGGAATATCAACCTGTTGTCCATCGGATACACCTTTCGGTCTCTCCTTAGGTCCCGACTAACCCAGGGCGGACGAGCCTTCCCCTGGAAACCTTAGTCTTACGGTGGACAGGATTCTCACCTGTCTTTCGCTACTCATACCGGCATTCTCACTTCTATGCGTTCCAGCACTCCTCACGGTATACCTTCTTCACACATAGAACGCTCTCCTACCATACCTATAAAGGTATCCACAGCTTCGGTAAATTGTTTTAGCCCCGGTACATTTTCGGCGCAGGGTCACTCGACTAGTGAGCTATTACGCACTCTTTGAATGAATAGCTGCTTCTAAGCTAACATCCTAGTTGTCTGTGCAACCCCACATCCTTTTCCACTTAACAATTATTTTGGGACCTTAGCTGGTGGTCTGGGCTGTTTCCCTTTCGACTACGGATCTTAGCACTCGCAGTCTGACTGCCGACCATAATTCATTGGCATTCGGAGTTTATCTGAGATTGGTAATCCGGGATGGACCCCTCACCCAAACAGTGCTCTACCTCCAAGAATCTTTATGTCGACGCTAGCCCTAAAGCTATTTCGGAGAGAACCAGCTATCTCCAAGTTCGTTTGGAATTTCTCCGCTACCCACAAGTCATCCAAGCACTTTTCAACGTGCCCTGGTTCGGTCCTCCAGTGCGTCTTACCGCACCTTCAACCTGCTCATGGGTAGGTCACATGGTTTCGGGTCTACGACATGATACTAATTCGCCCTATTCAGACTCGGTTTCCCTGCGGCTCCGTCTCTTCAACTTAACCTCGCATCATATCGTAACTCGCCGGTTCATTCTACAAAAGGCACGCTCTCACCCATTAACGGGCTCGAACTTGTTGTAGGCACACGGTTTCAGGTTCTATTTCACTCCCCTCCCGGGGTGCTTTTCACCTTTCCCTCACGGTACTGGTTCACTATCGGTCACTAGGGAGTATTTAGGGTTGGGAGATGGTCCTCCCAGATTCCGACGGGATTTCACGTGTCCCGCCGTACTCAGGATACTGCTAGGTACAAAGACTATTTTAAATACGAGGCTATTACTCTCTTTGGCTGATCTTCCCAAATCATTCTTCTATAATCTTTGAGTCCACATTGCAGTCCTACAACCCCGAAGAGTAAACTCTTCGGTTTGCCCTCCTGCCGTTTCGCTCGCCGCTACTAAGGCAATCGCTTTTGCTTTCTCTTCCTGCAGCTACTTAGATGTTTCAGTTCACTGCGTCTTCCTCCTCACATCCTTAACAGATGCGGGTAACAGGTAGTACCTGTTGGGTTCCCCCATTCGGAAATCCCTGGATCATCGCTTACTTACAGCTACCCAAGGCATATCGTCGTTTGTCACGTCCTTCTTCGGCTCCTAGTGCCAAGGCATCCACCGTGCGCCCTTATTAACTTAACCTTATTTTTTGACCTTTCAGTCATAAACTCTTTTAATACTACAGCGTTTCGGTTTATTTTCTTGTTACTATTTGATATAGATATTCAATTTTCAATGTGCATTACTTGGTGATCTCTCACCAATGGAGCCTAGCGGGATCGAACCGCTGACCTCCTGCGTGCAAAGCAGGCGCTCTCCCAGCTGAGCTAAGGCCCCACAAGACCTCTCAAGACTAAACAAGACCAATGTGCAGTTCCTTATCCTTAGAAAGGAGGTGATCCAGCCGCACCTTCCGATACGGCTACCTTGTTACGACTTCACCCCAATCATCTATCCCACCTTAGGCGGCTGGCTCCTAAAAGGTTACCTCACCGACTTCGGGTGTTACAAACTCTCGTGGTGTGACGGGCGGTGTGTACAAGGCCCGGGAACGTATTCACCGCGGCGTGCTGATCCGCGATTACTAGCGATTCCGACTTCATGTAGGCGAGTTGCAGCCTACAATCCGAACTGAGACTGGCTTTAAGAGATTAGCTTGCCGTCACCGGCTTGCGACTCGTTGTACCAGCCATTGTAGCACGTGTGTAGCCCAGGTCATAAGGGGCATGATGATTTGACGTCATCCCCACCTTCCTCCGGTTTATTACCGGCAGTCTCGCTAGAGTGCCCAACTGAATGATGGCAACTAACAATAGGGGTTGCGCTCGTTGCGGGACTTAACCCAACATCTCACGACACGAGCTGACGACAACCATGCACCACCTGTCACCTCTGTCCCGAAGGAAAGCTCTATCTCTAGAGCGGTCAGAGGGATGTCAAGACCTGGTAAGGTTCTTCGCGTTGCTTCGAATTAAACCACATGCTCCACCGCTTGTGCGGGCCCCCGTCAATTCCTTTGAGTTTCAACCTTGCGGTCGTACTCCCCAGGCGGAGTGCTTAATGCGTTAGCTGCGGCACTAAACCCCGGAAAGGGTCTAACACCTAGCACTCATCGTTTACGGCGTGGACTACCAGGGTATCTAATCCTGTTTGCTCCCCACGCTTTCGAGCCTCAGCGTCAGTTACAAGCCAGAGAGCCGCTTTCGCCACCGGTGTTCCTCCATATATCTACGCATTTCACCGCTACACATGGAATTCCACTCTCCCCTCTTGCACTCAAGTTAAACAGTTTCCAAAGCGTACTATGGTTAAGCCACAGCCTTTAACTTCAGACTTATCTAACCGCCTGCGCTCGCTTTACGCCCAATAAATCCGGACAACGCTCGGGACCTACGTATTACCGCGGCTGCTGGCACGTAGTTAGCCGTCCCTTTCTGGTAAGATACCGTCACAGTGTGAACTTTCCACTCTCACACTCGTTCTTCTCTTACAACAGAGCTTTACGATCCGAAAACCTTCTTCACTCACGCGGCGTTGCTCGGTCAGACTTCCGTCCATTGCCGAAGATTCCCTACTGCTGCCTCCCGTAGGAGTCTGGGCCGTGTCTCAGTCCCAGTGTGGCCGATCACCCTCTCAGGTCGGCTATGTATCGTTGCCTTGGTGAGCCGTTACCTCACCAACTAGCTAATACAACGCAGGTCCATCTGGTAGTGATGCAATTGCACCTTTTAAGCAAATGTCATGCAACATCTACTCTTATGCGGTATTAGCTATCGTTTCCAATAGTTATCCCCCGCTACCAGGCAGGTTACCTACGCGTTACTCACCCGTTCGCAACTCATCCAAGAAGAGCAAGCTCCTCTCTTCAGCGTTCTACTTGCATGTATTAGGCACGCCGCCAGCGTTCGTCCTGAGCCAGGATCAAACTCTCATTAAAAGTTTGAGTTCTTACTCATTTCTGTCACTGACAGATTTATTGTTTTTTTCATTGTTCAGTACTATAACTTCAGTTATAGTGCCCTGCACATTGGTTCGTCTTGTTCAGTTTTCAAAGGTCTTTGTCACTCAATCTCTCTCAAGCGACAACTATATTAGTATATCACAGCTACCTGTCTCTGTCAACAGATTTTTTAAACTTTTTTCAAGTTTTTTTAACCGCAATACACCATAGTCCGTACGGGATTCGAACCCGTGTTACCGCCGTGAAAAGGCGGTGTCTTAACCCCTTGACCAACGGACCTTGAGCTTTTCAACTCTTTCTATTATACCTACTTTTTTACCTTTGTCAAGGACTTTTTTCAGTGAATTTAATTTTTTCTTTTCTTCACTAACTTAACTACTGCTTCTGTTCGTGCAGTGTGGGGAAACATATCGACTGACTGGATATACTGGAGATCATAAACTTTTACCAGTTTAACCAAATCTCGTGCCAAGGTCGAAACATTGCAGGATACATAGACCATTTTTTCTGGGACATAGGTCAGAATGGTATCCAGTAACTTATCATCTAAGCCTGTACGAGGAGGATCGACTATCAAGGCATCTGCTCGGTAGCCTTCTTTATACCAGCGTGGAATAATCTCTTCAGCTGTTCCCGTTTCGTAATGGGTATTGTCAAACCCCATTTTTTGAGCATTTCTCTTGGCATCTTCTATGGCTTCCGGAATAATATCCATTCCTCTGAGACTCTTGACCTTCTTTGCGAAGGCAAATCCAATCGTACCAACACCACAATAAGCATCGATTAGATGGTCTTCTTTGCTGACATCCAGAGCCTTAATTGCTTCACTATAGAGAATTTCTGTCTGCTCCGGATTAAGTTGATAAAAAGCTCGGGGCGAGAGAGAAAACTCATAGTCGAGTACTCCTTCTTGAATGCTCTCTTGGCCCCAGATAATTTCCGTCTTTTCACCATAGATTTCACTTGTTTTCGCTGTATTTGTATTGACTGCAACTGTGACGACTTCTGGAAAATCTTTAACTAAGTCTTTTACTAGCTGGGTTAAATTAAGCTGACGATTCGTAACAATGATTATTTGAACTTGCCCCGTTTTTCTTGCTCTTCGTACCATAATCGTGCGAACACCGAGCGTTTTTCTCTCATCTGTAATTGGAATTTGGTGGTAAGTAAGAAGTTCAGCTAGGCGATTCGCAATCACTTGGGTTTCCTTATCTTGCACCAAACAGTCTTTCAACTCTACGAGATAATGAGAGTTTTGCGCATACAAACCTGCCTTGACCTGATTTTTAAATTTCCGAGTCTGGAATTGAAGCTTAGCACGGTAGTACTTTGGTTCCTGCATTCCGATAGTTGGACGGATTTCATAGTTTTCATATCCCGCAGGGGCAAATTTTTTCAGGGCTTGGTGGAGCAAATCTGTTTTGAACTCTAACTGTTTATCATAGTGGAGGTGCATGATTTGGCAACCACCACATTCATTATAAATCGTACAAGCTGGTACGACTCGAAATTTAGACTTCTTATTAACCTTTAGTAATTTGGCTTCAACAAAGTTACGTTTAATAGAAGTAATTTGACAATAGATGTCTTCTCCTTTGAGGGCTCCAGGCACAAATACTAAAGTTTTTTGGTAAAATCCGATTCCCTCGCCATTGATGCCCATCCGCTTGATTTTTAAAGGTATTTTTTGTTTGACTTTCAGATTCATACCCCTATCTTATCACATTTTAGGGTATAATAGAACTATGAAAATCACAAAACTTGAAAAGAAAAAACGCCTCTACTTGATGGAACTAGATGGACAGCAAACTTCTTATATCACGGAGGATACCATTGTCCGTTTTATGTTGTCTCGAGATAAAGTCATTAGTAAAGAGGAACTTACCGAGATTCAGGACTTTGCCCAGTTCTCTTATGGTAAAAATCTCGCCCTCTATCATCTATCATTTAAAGCTCGAACCGAAAAGGAAGTTCGTGAGTATCTGAAAAAGTATGATCTTGATGAAAAAATCACTAGTCAAGTTATCGCTAATCTTAAAGAAGATAACTGGATTAATGATCGTCAGTATGCCTACTCTATCATCAATGCCAATCAACTTTCTGGAGATAAGGGACCTTATGTGCTGGCTCAAAAACTGTCTCAAAAAGGGATTGCCAAAGCAACTATTGAAGATGTTTTAAAGGATTTTGATTTTTCGGAGGTTGCTCAACGTGTGGCGGAGAAACTTCTAAAAAAATACACGGGAAAGCTTCCCGCTCGTGCCTTGCAAGATAAGATTATCCAAAACTTGACCAACAAAGGCTTCTCCTATTCTGATGCTAAGAATACCTTTGACGACTTGGACAGTCAAGTCGACCAAGAAACGACTCAAGAGCTCATTTTTAAAGAACTGGATAAACAATATGCTAAATACGCTCGCAAATATGAAGGTTACGAACTAAAGCAACGATTAACTCAAGTTTTAGCTAGAAAAGGCTATGATTTTTCGGATATAGCGAGCGCTCTCAGAGAATATCTTTAACATTTTCAGGTAAAATTCAAAAAAATTAGACCAATTTATGATATAATAGTAGACGATAAACTTATAAATTGTAGAAAGTTGGTTAGTTATGAAACTTCCAAAAGAAGGCGACTTTATTACAATTCAAAGTTATAAGCATGATGGGAGTCTCCACCGTACTTGGCGGGACACCATGGTACTAAAAACAACAGAGAACGCTATTATCGGCGTCAACGACCACACACTTGTTACCGAAAGTGACGGTCGTCGTTGGGTGACTCGAGAACCGGCTATTGTTTACTTTCACAAAAAATATTGGTTTAATATCATTGCCATGATTCGTGATAATGGGATTTCCTACTATTGCAATATGGCCAGCCCCTACTATCTAGATGAGGAAGCCCTGAAATACATTGATTATGATTTGGATGTCAAGGTCTTCACTGATGGTGAAAAGCGTCTCTTGGACGTTGAAGAGTATGAGCGCCATAAACGCAAAATGAAGTATTCTGATGATTTAGACTATATTTTGAAAGAGCATGTTAAAATCCTTGTTGATTGGATCAACAATGGGCGCGGTCCTTTCTCAGAGGCCTATGTCAACATTTGGTACAAACGCTACATAGAACTAAAGAATCGGTAAAGTTGTCAAACCGGGGTGAGAGCTCTGGTTTTTTATTTGAAAAACCCAGCCTAGAAGCTGGGTTAATTGCTATATATCTAATTTAGTGACAGTAAACTTGATGTGGGAATAGTCTTTTTCAACATCCTTATCCAACAAGAAAGCTGTGGCATCCTTCTTAACCTGAACAAGATCAATATTCTGGGCTTGAGCTGCATAGACGCATCCACAATAACATTGACGATAGATATCATACTCCTCGCACATCTCCACCGAGCGCTTGTAGCCTTGATTTTTCTTGAAATCACTTGGAAGATAGTGGGTGGTGTAAATCTTTTGCACATCGATTCCGATGCTGTTGATGGTTTGAGAGTTCTTATGGGGACTGATGGTCAAAGCTGAACCAAAGTAGTCAAAGCCCAAGTCCATAGCTACCTGTGCTGTTTTATCCAAACGGTAATCAAAACAAACCTTGCAACGATCGCCACCTTCTGGTTCTTCTTCCAGTCCTCTGACTAACTTCCGGTATTCATTGGGTTCATAAGGCGCTTCTATATACTGGACCGTATTTCCTGTTCGCTCATTGAAATCATTAACAAATTTCTTGGTGACGTAAGCTCGCTTGTGGTATTCTGCCTTGGGATGGATATTGGAATTGGCAAAATAGATGGTCACATCCGCGTATTTGGTCAGGTATTCTAGGGTGTAGGTACTACAAGGAGCACAGCAAACATGCATGAGAATAGTGGGACGTTGCTCATTTTTCTCCCAAACTTGAACCATTTTTTGCATAACACGGTCATAATTAATCTTCTGATTGGGATTCATCTTGCTCAGAATTTCTTCTACATCAATCATGTTCTTCTCCTTTTTCTAGTCTTATTTTATCATATAAGTTAGGAGAGCTCAAATCAATTTTAGAAGAGAAAACCATAAAAGGAGGGAATGTTCTTCCCTCCTTTTGTGTTTTTTATAAGTTACTTTTACATCATGCCGCCCATCATGCTTGGATCCATGGCTGGAGCTGGGGCTGCTGGTTCCGGTTTATTGGCTACGACTGCTTCTGTTGTCAAGATCAAGCTGGCTACAGATGCTGCATTTTGAAGGGCTGAACGGCTCACTTTCACTGGGTCAATGATTCCTTCTTCAATCATGTTGACCCATTCGCCAGTTGCTGCGTTGAAGCCTGTACCAACTTCTGCATTCTTCAAGCGGTCAATAACAATAGAACCTTCGAATCCCGCATTGTGAGCGATTTGACGAACAGGTTCTTCCAAGGCACGGAGAACAATATTGCGTCCTGTCGCTTCATCTCCTGTCAATTCCAAATCAGCTACGGCTGGAATGACATTTACAAGAGCTGTTCCGCCACCAGCAACGATTCCTTCTTCAACAGCTGCACGAGTAGCGTTGAGGGCATCTTCAATGCGGAGTTTCATTTCTTTCAACTCAGTTTCAGTTGCAGCTCCGACCTTGATGACTGCGACACCACCTGACAATTTTGCCAAGCGTTCTTGCAATTTTTCACGGTCAAATTCAGAGGTTGTGGTTTCGATTTGAGACTTGATAACTGCAACACGGTGAGAAATAGCTTCAGGATTTCCAGCACCTTCTACGATAACAGTGCTGTCTTTGTCCACAGTTACTCTCGCCGCTTGACCAAGCGCCTCAATAGTCGCATCTTTCAACTCAAGACCAAGATCTTCTGTGATAACTGTTCCACCTGTCAAGATAGCGATATCTTCAAGCATCGCTTTACGGCGATCACCAAAACCAGGTGCCTTAACTGCTACTACGTTGAAGGTTCCACGAATCTTGTTCAATACAAGAGTTGGAAGAGCTTCACCATCCACATCATCCGCAATAATCAAGAGAGGACGGTTGCTTTGAAGAATGCTTTCTAGGAGTGGCAAGATTTCTTGGATATTTGAAATCTTCTTATCGGTAATCAAAATGTATGGATTTTCAAGGTCAGCCACCATTTTTTCGCTATCTGTCACCATGTACTGTGAAAGGTAACCGCGGTCAAACTGCATTCCTTCCACGACTTCAAGCTCTGTTTCCATACCACGTGACTCTTCAATGGTGATAACACCGTCTTTACCCACTTTTTCCATGGCTTCAGAGATGTATTCGCCGACTTTCTCAGAACGAGAAGATACAGCGGCAACCTGAGCGATGGCTTCTTTATTGGCAACAGGGATAGCATTGTTTTTCAAGGCTTCTACAGCTGCGGTAACCGCTGCTTCAATCCCCCGACGAATGCCGATTGGATTGGCACCTGCTGTGACGTTCTTGATTCCTTCACGGACGATAGCTTGGGTCAAGACAGTTGCAGTTGTTGTCCCGTCACCTGCGATATCATTGGTTTTTGAAGCTACTTCTGATACCAATTTGGCACCCATATTTTCAAAATGGTCTTCCAACTCGATTTCTTTTGCAATGGTCACACCGTCATTGGTGATGAGGGGCGAGCCAAATGATTTTTCAAGAACGACATTACGGCCTTTTGGTCCCAAGGTTACTTTAACAGTGTCTGCAAGGATATCGACACCACGAACCATAGCTGAACGAGCATCAGATGAAAATTTAATTTCTTTTGACATACTTACTTTCTCCTTCTATTCTTCAATGATAGCCAAAATGTTAGCTTCGCCAACGATGATGTACTTCTCATCGCCATCTTTGATATCAATACCAGCGTGGGCTTCAACTAAGACACGGTCTCCAGCCTTAACGCTTGGAGCAACCAAGTCACCGTTCAAGGTACGAACCCCTTGTCCAGTAGCTACAACTTGGGCTGTTTTTGTTTTTTCTTGGGCTGAGCCCGCAAGGACAAAGCCTCCAACAGTTTGTTCTTTTTCTTCGATTTTCAAGACCACACGGTCTCCTAATGGTTTCAACATCTGTTTTCCTCCATGATAAACTACATATTATTAGCACTCTTTATATATGAGTGCTAATTCATAGTTCTATTGTATCACTTGGTCAGAAATAGTCAAGAAAAAAGTCTGACTTTGGCAAGATAAAAAGCCTGAGACCAACTCAGACTTTTCAATGTTTATACTCAATGAAAATCAAAGATCAAACTAGGAAGCTAGCCGCAGGTTGCTCAAAGCACTGCTTTGAGGTTGTAGATAGAACTGACGAAGTCAGCTCAAAACAATGTTTTGAGGTTGTAGATAAGATTGACCAAGTCAGTTACCTATACCTACGGCAAGGTGAAACTGACGTGGTTTGAAGAGATTTTCGAAGAGTATTAAAATGGCAATTCCTCCTCTTCCAAGACCAAATCTGCCAAATTCTGTCCAGCGTTATTTTCACGCATAGCACGTTGGGCGCGGCTTTCCAAAAGTTGGAATCCTGTGGCAAGGACTTCAGTCACATAGTTCATCTGGCCATTTTTCTCAAAGCGACGAGTACGAAGTTCTCCATCCACAGAGATAAGACTACCTTTAGTTGCGTAGCTTGCCAAGGTTTCAGCCAATTTTCCCCAAAGAACCAGATTGACAAAGTCAGCTTCACGTTCACCGTTTTGGTCTTTGTAACGACGATTCACAGCGATAGTTGCTCGCGCTACTGACTTGTCATTGTTGGTTTTGTGCAATTCTGGTGTAGACGTCAAGCGCCCGATCATGATAACTTTATTATACATATTTTCTTCCTCCTACTTATCTATTCGCAAGGAATCAAAAAAAGTTACAGAAATTTGTAACTTTTCGAGAAAATTTTTTATTTTTTATGAACCATGAAACCTGTCGCCTGTTGATTGGCCATAATGGTCATATCTGTAATCTGCACACGACGAGGCTGACTGGTCACATAGACCACTGTATCTGCAATATCCTGAGCTTGCAAGGCCTCAATTCCCTGATAGACGGTGGCAGCACGCTCTTTGTCACCATGAAAACGAACTGTAGAGAAATCTGTTTCGACAATCCCTGGTTGAATGGTGGTCACCTTGATATCCGTTGCAATGGTATCAATTCGCAGACCATCTGAAAAAGTCTTAACTGCTGCCTTGGTGGCTGAGTAAACAGCTGCCCCAGCATAGGCATAGATTCCTGCGGTCGATCCCATGTTGATAATATGACCCTGATTGACTTTTACCATTGCTGGTAAGAAACAGCGAGTAACTGCCATCAAACCCTTGACATTGGTATCCAACATGGTCAGCATATCCAATTCTTCGTAGTCTTGATAGGGAGTCAAGCCAAGAGCTAGTCCAGCGTTATTGACCAAGATATCAATCTGACCTATCGTTTCCAAAATATCGGAGCAGACAGTCTTCACCATGGTCATATCCGTGACATCCAGTGCAAAGGTCCAAACTGTTTGATTTGGAAAAGTTTCTGCAAACTCTGACTTGAGGGTCTCTAGTCTGTCTGTCCGTCGCCCTGTTAGAACGACATTCGCCCCCTGCTCCAGATAAGCACGCGCAATCGCTTCACCGATTCCTGAAGTCGCTCCTGTAATCACTACATTATTTGCCATCTTATCCCCCTCTATCTGATCTATCAAATACCGACAATTTCCTAGGCAGTCCAGTGTTTGGCTGGGTCAAATGGAGTTCCGACAACTTGGTCTTCTGATAATTCAATAACACCACGTTTTTGCGGAGCATTTGGCAAATGCAATTCACGAGGGCTGCACATCATGCCAAAACTCTTTTCACCGCGAAGTTCGCCTGGGAAAATGAGATTGCCTTTTGGCATCATCGCTCCAGGAAGAGCTACAATGGTTTTCAACCCAACACGCGCATTGGGAGCCCCTGCAACGATTTGCACTGTCTTGTCACTTGCGACTGCAACTTGGCAGATGTTGAGGTGGTCACTATCTGGGTGAGCTACCATCTCGACAATTTCACCAACAACAAACTTAGGTTCTTTGTCATTGATAATTTCTTCTGTAAATCCTTCCGCCTGCAATTCTTGGTTCAAACGAGCGACTTGCTCATCTGTCAAAAAGACTTGACCACGCTCTGCAATTTCAAACAAACTTGAAACTTCGAAAATATTCCAAGCTACTGTTTCCCCATTATCTTTGAGGAAAACACGGGCTACTTGGCCTTTGCGCTCCACGTCTAGTTTGGCATCTCCGCTGTTTTTCACGATGACCATAAGGACATCGCCAACATGCTCTTTATTATATGTAAAAATCATTCTTTCATTTTCTCCTATTTCAGTCCTGCTAAAAAGTCGTTAATTTCTTCCTTGCTTTTACGGTCGCGATTGACAAAACGGCCGATTTCCTTGTCCTTTTCTAGCACAACAAGGCTAGGAATGCCGTACACATCCCAGAGTTTGGCCAGATCCAGATACTGGTCTCGGTCCACTCGAATAAATGTGAACTCTGGATTGGTCTCCTCAATCTCTGGCAAGGATGGATAGATATAACGACAATCGCCACACCAGTCTGCCACAAAAAGGAAGACCTTCTTGCCATCTTGCTCGACAAAACCTGCTAGTTCTTCTATACTACTAGGAATTATCATAAGACTTCCTCCTCATAGACCATGTCTTCATTTTCATAGACAAAGGTATAGTGACGGCCATCCTCGAAAATGACTCCTCCGACAAGTCGCTCTAGGCTACTTTCGTAGACTTGAACATAGAGAGTCGTAATCTCACCCATATCTGAGAAAAGTTCGCGCACGATAGCGGTCAACTCTTCCTGAGTCTTCATGAGCTTGTGATTATCTGCTGCTTTTTTAGCCCCTAAAGCAAGGGCACTTAGACCAGCCACAGTCAAGCCAGTCATCCATAATTTCTTAGCTTTCATACCATTCATTGTAACACAAAAAGGGCTCTAGGACAAATAGGGAAGCCGTATACGAGCAAGGCAATTAAAAACCTCTGAGATTGCTCTCAGAGATTAGAAGATAACTAGTTACTATTTTCAACTGCTGCAGTCACAAAGGCAGTGTAGAGTTCTTCTGGACGGTTTGGACGGCTGGAAAGTTCAGGGTGATACTGACACGCTACAAAGAATTTGTTTTCAGGTATCTCCACTATTTCTACCAAACGATTGTCTGGAGAAACTCCTGAGAAGACAAAACCTGCTGCCTCAAACTGTTCACGAAAGGCGTTGTTAAACTCATAACGGTGACGGTGACGGCGTTGCACCACTTCTTGATTGTGATAAGCAGCCGCTGCCTTAGAGCCACGTTTCAACTTAGATGGGTAAAGTCCCAAACGAAGGGTTCCTCCCATATCCTCAATATCAACCTGGTCACGCATGATATCAATGATAGGATATTTTGTTTCTGGTGCAAGTTCAGCAGAATTGGCACCTTCAAGACCTAAAACGTGACGAGCAAACTCGATACAAGTCAACTGCATTCCCAAGCAGACTCCCAACATTGGAACATCATTCTCACGCGCATAACGGATGGCTTGAATTTTCCCTTCCGTACCACGTTGGCCAAAACCGCCTGGTACGATTATTCCGTCCGCATCAGACAAGAGTTCTGCTACATTCTCTGCTGTCACATCATTGGCGTTAACCCAATTAATCTTCACTTCTGCGTCGTTGGCATAACCAGAGTGTTTCAAGGCTTCAACCACTGAGATGTAGGCATCTTGCAACTCCACATACTTACCAACAAGGGAAATCTTGACTTGTTTATTGAGGTTCATAACCTTGTCCACCATGGCTGACCACTCTGTCATATCCGCTGCTGGTGCGTCTAGTTTCAAATGGTCACAGACAATTTGGTCCATACCTTGTGCCTGCAAATTCAATGGAATTTGGTAAAGGTGTTCGACATCCAAAGACTCGATAACAGCTTCTGGTGCCACGTCACAGAACTGAGCTAGTTTATTTTTAATTCCTTGACCAGCTGGTTTCTCTGTACGAATAACCAACATATTTGGCTGGATTCCCAAACCACGCAATTCTTTTACAGAATGCTGAGTTGGTTTGGTCTTCATCTCACCAGCAGCCTTGAGGTAAGGAAGCAAGGTTGTATGGATATACATGACATTATCTGCACCCACATCTGCCTTCATCTGACGAAGAGCCTCTAGGAATGGCAAGGACTCGATATCCCCAACAGTTCCACCAACCTCTGTGATAATGACATCAGAGTCTGTCGTTACAGCGGCACGCTTGATTTTTTCTTTCAAAGCATCTGTGATATGAGGAATAACCTGAACAGTTGCCCCAAGGTATTCTCCACGGCGCTCTTTACGAAGAACTTCACTGTAAATTTTACCAGTTGTCACGTTGGAATATTTGTTGAGGTTGATATCGATGAAACGTTCATAGTGACCCAAGTCCAAATCTGTCTCAGCCCCATCATCAGTCACAAAGACTTCCCCGTGCTGGTAAGGACTCATGGTTCCCGGATCGATATTGATATAAGGGTCAAACTTCTGAATAGTCACTTTTAGACCACGATTTTTCAAGAGACGGCCTAGACTTGCTGCCACAATCCCTTTCCCAATAGACGACACCACACCACCAGTTACAAAAATATATTTCGTAGACATAGATTCCTCTTTCTAAAATGCTCAAGGTCTTGTTGACTACGAGGGGACATAGAAAACAAGACCCTTATGAATAACGACTTTTCAAGAAAACTTCCTGAAAAACAAAAATAGCTCCCTAGTAACTAGGGAGCCCCGACCTCTAAAAGAGGTGCCCGAACAATATAATACCTTAAAGCAGAACATTTGTCAACCCGAATGGGTAAAACATGAAAAAAAGGAGATTGTTTTCAGAAAACCAGCTAAAGATCCGCATTCAAACGGATGACCTGCTCAAGGAACAAAAAAGGAGATCAGGCGATCTCCTCTGTGAAGTCTTTTACTCTTCTTCACTCGTTTCAGCGTCATCGTCAGAAAACTCGTCGTCTTCTTCGTTAAGATCCACGTCTTCACCCAAGTCATCAGGAGCGATTTCGTTGATTTCTGCATCGTAAGCTTCCACTTCATTTTTCTCATCATCTGGATTTTCATCATCGTATGAAAGAGCTGGATCTGCTTCGTATGCATCTTCGTCTTCTGGATCATCTGCGTTGTAGTCAATAGCATCTGAATCACCATCCATAAAGGCATTGACGCGTTTTTTCTTAGTTTTTGGTGCTACTTCATCGTCGTCACTTTCTTCAAGAGCGATGATTTCTTCGTCGATTTCGTCTACACCATACCATGAACGAAGCCCCCATTTGTTGTCCCCAAGTGAGATGAAGCTACCGTCAAAGTTCAACTCTGTGTAGAACAAAGGCAAAGCTTCGCGGATATCGCTGTTTGATGTTCCAAGGTAGTTTTGAATTTCGTTTACAAGATCGCTAAAATGCATCTCATGATCGCGACCACGAAGTTCCAAGATAGCACGCGCTACCTCAATCATAGATAGTTCACTTTTTTCTTGCCCAGCAAATACTTCTAATTCCAAAGCGTTTCTCCTCATTTTTACTACTATCGCCAGAGTAGACAGACTCCGACCTCATTTTATCATGTACTCTTTATTGTACGATAATTTTGCGGAATAGTCAAAGGTTAAATGGGAGAAAGTGACAGGACTTTTTATTTCTTTGCTACCCAGCCGATGGCATCGTGAGGTGGGGTTTCAGTATCAATCCAGATGAATTCAATGCGGTTATATATGAAAATTAAATTACAATGTTATGCTTCTCAGGCTGGTTTGAACTTACAGTACTTGTTATGTAGTGAATTGATTTCTAAAAATATTGCTTTTTCTAGCATAACATAATTAATCGTTTTGAAATAGAAAATATAATTCGACTTTATTTGATGTAACTATAAAAGCAAGAGGCCCTCTTTTTATTAAAATCTTATAATGTTTTAGAAAGTATTTGTTTTATTTTTGAACGAATATCGTTATACACTAAATTAATTTCAGTATCATAACCAATTCTTCCAGTAGCCATACTAACACTTTCATCTAAATATACTTCTAAATTTCTAAATAAAAAATCATTAAATCCTCCTTTTTTAACAAACAAAATTAAATCTTCAGTATAATTCATCATAATCTCAGCATCAACTGATTTATCAAAAATAAGACTATACTTTTTTCGAAAAATAGGATCAGTTAAATTTCCTATGAAATAATCTTTCTGCGCTCCACTAAGCGTTCCACATGTAGTATACCATTTATTATTAATGAATTCTTTAATCACTTCTAATAATTCAATAATAAGTTCATTTGAAAAATCTTTTTTGTATGCTCTTAAGTAATTAATTGAACCACTCAAAATTTCTCCAATTCTATCCTTCTCAATGACAGCAATTATTTTTAAATTTTTATTCTCTGTAAAAATTCTATTTTCTACAATTGATTTTAAAATTTGAGACCTATATTGAGAAAATCTCTTCTTTGCAATCTTTTCCCAGGAAAGACTATAGATATTCTGTTTGTATATCTCAGTATTTTCATTTTTTTCCTCATTTTTTTCATTTTGCTCAATGAAAAAGTCTGAAAGATATGTGCGTTTTAAACTTTTACTATAATCTAAATCCTCAGCATTTTGAATCATACGATAGTGAACAGTTAAATCTCCAGTGTAATATTGAAAATAGATATCTTCATCAAAATAAGTTGTACATTTTACGACTATCATTTCTATTTCGTCTAAAGAAAATTCGTAAATAGTATCACCAGAATTTTTTGTGCCTATAATTTGAGGATTAACTTCATCTTCTTTATCAGATATTTTTTTTCACAGACAAGAATATTTTCTAACGGAACATCATTCTCCATAAAAATATTAATTTTTGCTTTTGAATTAGCATTATTCTTCTCGACTATAAAATATGGACGCGCAGAAGCAAATCGATTTTCTCGATTTGCTTGATATTCTTTTTCTTCACGTTCATTCCTTTTTTCCTCATCCTCATAACGTATGTTTCTTTCTTTCTCATTTTGACTACTGAAAATCAAAAATGTTGTAAAAATTGCTAAAGCCGATAGAACTACTTGATAATAGTCTTTATTTGCCTTGGATATAAAGTTATATATACCTGTAATAATAGGATGTTGACCACTTAATAATGGTAAAAGAATTGCAATCACAATAACAAGTATATACAATAAACCTTTGAAAATCTTTTTAAACATATTTATCCACCTTTGTTAATTTATTTTCCATTATATCAAAAAAACACGGTTTATCACCGTGTTTCTGTGTTTATTTCACCAACTTCTTCATCTCATCAATACGTGCTACGGTCGCATCGTATTTGGCTTGATAGTCAGCTTGTTTGTCGCGTTCTTTTTGAACGACTTCTGGTTTGGCATTGGCTACGAAGCGTTCGTTAGAGAGTTTCTTGCCGACCATATCCAGTTCTTTTTGCCATTTAGCTAGTTCCTTATCGAGACGAGCCAGTTCTTCTTCGACATTGAGGAGGTCTGCCAGTGGCAAGTAGATTTCTGCTCCTGTGATGACGCTTGACATTGCGAGTTCAGGTGCAGGAATGGTTGATGCGATTTCCAAGTGCTCTGGATTTGTGAAGCGTTTGATGTAGTTGACATTGCTGTTAAAGAAGGCTTCCAGGTCGCTGTCACTTGTCTTCACAAGGATGGTGATTGGCTTGCTTGGTGCAACGTTTACTTCCGCACGCGCATTACGAACGGCACGGATCAAGTCTTTAAGACTTTCCACACCTGTGTGAGCCGCGAGGTCTTCAAAGGCTGGGTTAACAGTTGGGTAAGCAGCTGTAACGATAGAGCCTTCTGAGATTTGTCCAAAGATTTCCTCTGTCACGAATGGCATGATTGGGTGAAGGAGACGAAGGATCTTGTCCAAAGTGTATAGGAGAACAGAACGTGTGATGACTTTCTCTTCTTCGTTGTCGCTATAAAGGACTTCCTTGGTCAACTCAACGTACCAGTCCGCGAACTCATCCCAGATGAAGTTGTAGAGGATGTGTCCAGCTACACCAAACTCAAACTTGTCAAAGTTTTCAGTAACCTTGCCGATCGTTTCATTGAGGTTGTGGAGAATCCAGCGGTCAGTGACGTTTCCAGCTTCCTTGTTGGTAACTTTTTCGACATTGGCAGTTGCTTGCTCAAGGGTCAAACCTTCATTGTTCATGAGGATGTAGCGAGAGATGTTCCAGATCTTGTTAATGAAGTTCCAAGAAGCATCCATTTTTTCGTAAGAGAAGCGCACGTCTTGCCCTGGTGCTGAACCGTTTGAAAGGAACCAACGGAGGGCATCGGCACCATATTTCTCGATAACATCCATTGGGTCAATCCCGTTACCGAGAGATTTAGACATCTTGCGTCCTTGCTCGTCACGGATGAGACCATGGATAAGAACATTTTGGAATGGCTGACGACCAGTGAATTCCAAGGATTGGAAGATCATACGAGACACCCAGAAGAAGATGATGTCGTAACCTGTTACCAGGGTTGAAGTTGGGAAGTAACGTTTGAAGTCTGCTGAGTCCACATCCGGCCAGCCCATGGTTGAGAATGGCCAAAGAGCAGAACTGAACCAAGTATCCAAGACGTCTTCGTCCTGAGTCCAACCGTCACCTTCTGGAGCTTCTTCGCCGACATATATTTCACCCTCAGCATTGTACCAAGCAGGGATTTGGTGACCCCACCAGAGCTGACGAGAGATTACCCAGTCGTGGACATTTTCCATCCATTGGAGGAAGGTATCGTTGAAACGAGGTGGGTAGAATTCTACCTTGTCCTCTGTGTCTTGGTTGGCAATGGCATTCTTAGCCAATTGGTCCATCTTGACGAACCATTGCGTAGACAAGCGTGGTTCAACCACCACACCTGTACGCTCTGAGTGACCAACACTGTGGACACGTTTTTCGATTTTAACAAGGGCACCGATTTCTTCCAACTTATCAACGACTGCCTTACGAGCTTCAAAACGGTCCATGCCTGCAAATTCAAAGGCCAAGTCGTTCATGGTTCCATCGTCGTTCATGACGTTAACTTGTGGCAAGTTATGACGTTGACCAACCAAGAAGTCGTTTGGATCGTGGGCAGGTGTGATTTTCACGACACCAGTACCAAACTCTGGATCAGCGTGCTCATCTCCAACGATTGGAATGAGTTTGTTAGCGATTGGAAGGATGACATTTTTACCAATCAAGTCCTTGTAGCGTGGGTCTTCTGGATTAACCGCAACCGCAACGTCCCCAAACATGGTCTCAGGACGAGTTGTCGCAACTTCAAGGGCGCGTGAACCATCTTCCAGCATGTAGTTCATATGGTAGAAGGCACCTTCGACATCCTTGTGGATAACTTCGATATCAGAAAGGGCTGTGCGAGCTGCTGGGTCCCAGTTGATGATAAACTCACCACGGTAGATCCAGCCTTTCTTGTAAAGGTCCACAAAGACCTTGCGAACCGCTTTTGACAAACCTTCGTCAAGGGTGAAACGCTCGCGAGAGTAGTCTACAGAGAGCCCCATCTTGCCCCATTGTTCCTTGATGGTAGTGGCATATTCGTCTTTCCATTCCCAGACCTTGTCGAGGAATTTTTCACGACCGAGATCGTAACGGCTAATGCCCTCACCACGCAAGCGCTCCTCAACCTTAGCCTGAGTGGCAATCCCCGCGTGGTCCATCCCTGGAAGCCAAAGCGTATCAAAACCTTGCATGCGTTTTTGACGGATGATGATATCCTGAAGAGTCGTGTCCCAAGCGTGACCAAGGTGAAGTTTCCCAGTTACGTTTGGTGGTGGAATAACGATCGAATAAGGCTTAGCCTTTTGATCGCCTGAAGGCTTGAAAACATCGGCATCAAGCCATTTTTGGTAACGACCAGCCTCAACTTCGGCTGGATTGTATTTAGGTGAAAGTTCTTTAGACATTATTTTTTCTCCTTTTTTTTTCAAATTTATAATATCTTTTTGATGGATCTAAATAGAAATATTTTAACAACCAAATCATGCCCCTTCCAATAATTAATGATAATATGAAACAACAGAAAACAATTATAGTTGAGGCAATAAATTCAGATGTCCAATCAGCTGACGAATTTATTAGTTTGGCCAACTCTACTTTAATCTTCCATCCCCATATAATTTCAATTAACTTTGGAATAATACTCAACATTAATAAAGTAAGAAAACAATATATTTGAACTCGATAGAGGTGTCTATCCATTTTATCAGTTCTTATTGGTTTTTTCTTATATTTATTTGTATCAAACTGAGAATTTATTTCCCCTATTAGATTTGGAATTAGTATTGGTAAAAACCAGCTTAGAGCATTGATTAATTCGTTTTCAACTTGATTAAATACTGTCAACAATAATATACTCATTGTTGCAGTTAGCCATGAAGCAATCACTTCTTTTATATCTTTTGCACCATATCCAATCATATTATAAATTTGCCACCAAAAGAATGAATAAAGTACTATATATAAAATGAATGTAAGAATGTCAACTACTAAAACAGTCTCAGAATTCATAGCTTTAGAAAAAAAGTAATAAAGATAGATATAATACCACAAAAACGAAGTAATAAACATCGTGGCATATACATTCCATAATGTCCTTCCCTTAGGAACATCTACTTTATTAACTTTTTTAAATATTTTAATTGATACTATACTTTTTATGGTAGATAATATAGATGGTAGTATTAATACTGTTAAAATACTGAACCAGTTGTTTATTTGATTTTCACTTACACCATAATTAGTTAAGAGATACTGAGATACGTTAATCAAAATTGATTCAACTAAATTCAGGTTTTGCAAAAAGTAAATCAATATTCCGCAGAATATTCCATCAAAAACATTTATAAAAGCCAAGGATTCAGTACTTTTAGTAAGAAAGTCTCTAAACTTATTAAATCGATTTATATATTTAAGTGCATATATCAGTATCAATGCAAACTGGAAAATTATAACTAATTTTAAATCGATTAGGAAGAATATAATCAAAGTTGAGATAGAAATACACCAATAAGTAAGAATAGCAATTTTAGAGTTCCTTATTTTAGAGAATAATTTAAGATAAAAAACTATCAAAAACAAAAGAATTATTATCTCCAGAATAGAAAGTGTAATATCCTTGCTAAAAAATATGCTTAATAAAAATGTGGGAAGTGCTAAACCTAAAACAGATACAAGGGATAGCATTGGAAAAAAAGCAAGCGCACTCAAACATATTTTCCAAACTTGAACAAAAAACCTCCTTACTCTATCGTCGGTCTTAAGAAAACACATTAATTTCAAAAGTTACCTCCCTTATCTAACAGTTTTTTCTCCCTCCCCCACTCACTCCTCAGCAAGCCGTATCTCAAATCATCACAGCGATTGCCTTGGGCATCTTTGCGGTCTCGGATGCGAGCTTCTAGAGTGAAGCCAAGCTTCTCTGCGACTCTTTGACTTTGAATATTGTAGCCAAAGCAAGTCAGTTCAATCTTGTGAAGATCAAGTTCTTTAAAAGCTAGGTCAATCAAAGCACACGCAGCTTCTGGCACATAACCTAGACCCCAATAGTCTGGATGTAAGATATAGCCAATCTCCAAGACATCAGCCTCGTGACGACGAGGGAAATCAACAGAGCCGATGACCTTATCGGTTCCTTTAACGACAATTCCATAGCCCGCTGGGAGATTGTTCTTTTCATTGCGTTCAGGAAGGATATGCTCCAGATAATAAATCTCATCTTCCAAGCTCTTGACGGGCGGAAAGCCTGCTGGATAGGAAACGTCTGGCCTACTGGCATAGTCAAAGATATCCACAACATCAGCCACGGTACGGACTCGCAAGACCAGACGCTCGGTCTCTATTCGTTCTGGCAACTCTGCTCTTGTCATCCTTCTACCTCGCTTTCTACAAAAAATCGCCCCTGCCATATCCATGACAGGGACGAATGTGCTTATCCGCGGTACCACCCAATTTCGGGCAAGGCCCGCATCTTTGTTTATTTCAATTTTTCATCCATCAGCAACCAGTTTTGACACATTTGTGGACTTCTCAGCGCCGCCACTTTCTGTAAAATGTGGGATCCAAAACACCTCTGATGGCTCTATTGTAGCAAGTTTTTCTCGGAAATGCAAGGGGCAAGAAAGATTACTTGAAGCTGATTCCGTGCTCTTTTAATTTCTTAATGGTAGCTGGGCCAATTCCTTTCAAGGCAAGGAGTTCTTTTTCAGTCCAGTTTTTAAAATCAGCAGCCGACTTGATCCCTTCATCATAGAAAGTCTTAGCACGATCTACTGAGAGACCACCCAAAGTAGCTGCGAAATCTTCTACTGAATTGGCTACTTTTTGAGCTTGTTCCTTGGTCGCTTCTACTGCTTGTTCCACTTTTTTAGAGACGACTTTTCCTGCTTGGCTGGCAGATTTTTCTGCGTGTTTCACGACTTTCTTGGTCTCTTCTACAACCTTGGTCACTGTAGTTGAAAATGCACCTGAACGACGAAGGCTATTTCGCAATTGTTTTTTACGTTGGAGTTTCTTTGACATGATAAAATCCTTTCAATAAAAAATCCCTGCTCTGACAAGGATTTAATAAAGATATTCTATCAAGATTTTGGCAAAAAATCAAGAAAGTATCTGTATTTTAATAGTTTCGTTCACCAAACAAGCCTTCTGGCAAATCATGAAATCCCTTGCCCGCCTTGAAATTTTCAAACTTACCAAGCAAAAACTGATAAGCATCCAAACGGCTCTCGTAGCGAATCATGGCATCTTTGGCACGTTCGTCTTGGTCTTCTTCGTAGACTTTTTGACTTTCCTTGTGCGCCATGTCGTTGATCATGATCTGGGTATTGACCCAGGCCTCAAATTCCTTCATAAATTCTTGTTCGTAACTCATTGCTTCTCCTTATTCTAATCCACGGAAATAGTCCGTATCAATCTCTCGGTAGGGCTGGATATCCTGAACATACTCCAACACGCCTTGGAATTCCCCGTTTTCATCGTGTACTGCAGCATAGGTGATATGGACAAACTTGCCTCGTGACTCTGACTTGAACCACATTTCATACTTGTCCTTGACCCCTTCACGAAGACCTTTCATAACGGCCTTCACCTTGTCTAAGTACTTGGGCGGATGGCAGAGTTCTACATTGCGTCCGACTTGGGACGGTGTCCGTTTGAAAATCATCTCATCAGCCGGCGTATTGTCATTGTAATACTGGAAAATATCGTCTTTATTGACAAAGGTAATCTCCATAGGGAGGTGATTGAGGATGAGGTTGGCCTGCTCGACCGAGAGATAGCCATTGCCAAAAGCCTGTTGACTATGGCGGTCCAGCACTGCTTCCTTTTCCTTAGGGGTAAAGGTAATGGTAAACTGACCTTCTGGCGTATCGATAACTTGCTGAACTTGACCTTCAGCCGTATCTAGTGGCACAGGCTCCTCTGCGCTCTTTTCCTCAACGAAACTCTGGCGTTCTGGCACCCATTTCTCTGACGGACGGATGATGGCATAGCCGTAGGCATCGCTCTCCTCCGCAATCTGAATCCCATGAGGAGGATGGACTCTTCCTTGAAAATCATACTTTCAAACTCTGTCGCAAAAGCTTCAAAGGCCTCCTTTACAGTGGAAATCGCCACTTCTGGTAGTGCCTTAGCCGTCGCTAGAGCTGTCTGAAAGAGTTCTCTGATTTGATCATCCACTCCCCACATAACTTTTGGAGGTGAATCGTGACCATAGCGCTCCATGATGGGAAAAAAGAGCTCTTCCTTGCGCTGATAGTGGATGTCAAATTGCCCCAAAAGTCCCATTTGACGGACCAACCCCTTGCGCATCTCCACAAGCATTTCTTCATCTTCCATAGTCTCATAGGTATCTAACAATCTCCGAATGCGAATCAAGGCTGCACGGAGGGCCAGATTTTCATCCTTGAAGACGCGAACGGGGTGGCCAGGATGCTCGGTATCCTCTACTTCGACACCCTTTACTGCATTTTTAAAAAGATTAGCATGGACATCACAGAGCTCCATGACATCTTCAAAGGTGACACCTGAGTCTGAGTTCATCAGCTCGTGCTCCATGAGGGAAATCTCGATGGCTGAAACACCCGTAAAAGTCGCATCAAAACGCTCCTGAACTGATTCAGGAGAGGCACCATTGTGCAATTCTAGTAAAATATCCCGTAGGATATGAATCCGTTCATCTGCCATTAGTCTAATCCAATCACTTCATAGCCGTTCGCTTCTAGCGTGCGGACAATCTTGTCCATAGGAGTTCCTTCAAGTTTAGAACCCTGCTTAAGCGATACTTTGCGACCGACTGTGTTGCGCATCAAGGGATTAGCAAGTGGTTTAAAACCGAGCTCCACTAGGATTTCCAAAACTTCTGGGTGCTTGTCTACCACTTCTGCAACGGGAATTGACACATCGATGATATTATCCATGACGACCTCCATGTATTTTCTAATACTCTTCGAAAATCTCTTCAAACCACATCAGCGTCGCCTTGCCGTACTCAAGTACAGCCTGCAGCTAGTTTCCTAGTTTGCTCTTTGATTTTCATTGAGTATAAAATGATTTTACTGCTTATATTATACCATATGGGAAGAGATTAAAAAACTAGCAGTGGAGTTCCTGCTAGCTTCTTTCATTTCAAGTTATTCCTTATCATCTGGTTTTGCGAGCCACTGGGCTACATCCATCAGCTTGTCAGCAAGCAGTACTTTCCCGAAACCTACTAGAGCATTGTCATCTTTTTTCATGTTCTTCAGGACTTTGATGCTTTGCATCACAAAAAAGTAATTCCCATAAGTTTTAGCTAGAGTTTTTATAAGTCCCATATTACTCTCCTTCGATGATTTCGACCTCTTTTCGGATAGTATCAACGTCTCTTTGATATTGCACTTCATTGTAGTTAACTAGCTTGGACAATTCCTGTTGCAATCTTTCTCCCATCGGCTTCATGGTCGCAAAGGTTAAGCCACCAGAAATGACTCCTCCTAGGATAGGAATCACTTTCCCCATCCCTTTGGCTAGGCCTCCTTTTGTCAGATTGACACCAAAAATTTTCAAAACTTTTTCTAAAATTGGATACCAGAGAGTTTTTGTCAAGGCTTTCTTGTTCACTACTTTTATGACTTGCTTGGCTACTGTCACACCGCCTGATCGAAGCAGGGCACCTGCGCCATTTACTCCCAGCATCACACCGAGATACAGTAGAAGTGTGTTTTTAGCTTCCTCGCTTAACTCATTGCGCGATGCCCAAAGATCATCAAATCCGTAAATATACCCTAGTTCCTGAGCTAGTTTTAATGAGAATGCATAAAACTGGGCTACGTCTGTCGGGATAGTGATCGCCATAACAATCCCTCCAGGTAGACCAGCCAAAACCGAAGTTCCACTGGCTAACAGGACATTATCCTTAATACAGGCCTTGGCCACTCTATCCAAGCTTTCCTGGGGTAATAAAGCCGTCGGTCCTTGTTCAATCAAAGTTGGAATATCCTTACGGTCTAATTCCTTTGAAAACTTTTCTACTAAAAATTTCTCTCGATCAACTTTGACTACGGGTAATTTTACCACTTGTTGCAGCACTTGCATAGCTATATCTTGTTTAGCCATATATCTCTCCGTTTTTCATTTATATCAAGCTTTATCATATCATACTATTTGAAATTTACAAATTTTTTAAACTGATTTTTATCAGATAGATACGTAGTCAAATAGCAATGATCATACTCTGGCAACAAAAAAGAGGGTTGCCCCTCTTTCTTAGTTCTTATCCAGATTGCGTAGCATCTCGTCAATCTTGTTTCCATATTCGATGGACTCATCTTTGACGAAGGTCAAATCTGGGATTTTGTACAATTTTAAATTGCGACCAAGTTCACGTTTGATGGTACCAGTTGCTTTTTCAAGCCCGATTTGAGCTTTTTGATTATCTGAAGCAAGGTTACTCAAAATGGTGTAGTAAACCTTGGCAACAGACAAGTCACCCAGCATCTGAACATCTGTGATGGTCACACCTTGGACACGCGGATCACGGACCTTCTTTTGCAAAATCTCATTGACTTCACGCTTGATTTCCATGCCCACACGATCCGTACGGAAATGATTTGCCATGATATTCCTTTCTCTACTTTGAACCAAAAGCTAGGCCAGCAGACCTAGCTATTTCTGTTAGATAGAGGAACTAGAGCCATTTGAATCTAGGAAACAAGCCTTAGATAGAACTAAGGGTTCATCAAGGCACTGTTGACGACGAGTCAAATGAGCTATCGTTTCTCTATTATCGTTTGATTTCTTCCATGACGTATGCCTCAATCACATCATCAGTCTTGATATCATTGTAGCCATCAATCATGAGACCACCTTCACGACCGTTTGTAACTTCTTTGACGTCGTCTTTGTAGTGTTTCAAACTTGCGAGTTCGCCGTCATAGATAACGACACCGTCACGGATAACACGGACTTTAGAGTCACGGGTAACTTTACCGTTGATAACCATAAATCCACCGATGGTTCCGATTTTAGATACCTTAAAGGTTTCACGGATAACTGCTTCACCGATAACTTTTTCTTCGAATTCTGGGTCAAGCATCCCTTTCATGGCTTCTTCCATCTCTTCGATAACCTTATAGATAATGCTGTGGAGACGGATTTCTACATCGTCAGCTTCCGCTTGTTGACGCGCTTGTGGTGTAGGGCGTACGTTGAAACCAACGATAAAGGCATTTGAAGCTTCCGCAAGAGTCACGTCAGATTCGTTGATAGCACCGACTGCCGAGTGGACAATGGTAACTTTGACACCTTCTACATCGATCTTTTGAAGTGAGGCAGAAAGGGCTTCAACAGAACCTTGTACGTCGGCCTTGATGATGACGTTAACAGACTTAAGTTCACCAGCTTTCAGCGTATCAAAGAGGTTTTCAAGGCTGACACGTTGGGTAGCTTGTCGTTGTTTCATGAGGGCACGTTTTGCACGCTCTTCACCGGCCGCACGCGCAGATTTTTCATCCTCGTAAACAGCAAAGTGGTCACCCGCCATCGGAGCTTCGTTCAAACCTGTGATAGAAACGGGCGTTGATGGTCCTGCAACCTTGACACGACGACCAAGGTCATTGGTCATAGCACGGACACGACCGAAGGTATTTCCGACAACGATAGGGTCTTGGACATTCAAGGTACCTTGTTGGACAAGAAGGGTTGCAACCGCACCTTTTCCTTTATCCAAGCGCGCTTCGATAACCGTACCGATAGCACGAACTGTTGGGTCTGCCTTGAGTTCTTGGATTTCAGCCACAAGAAGGACCGTTTCCAACAATTCTTCGATATTTTGGTTGAATTTAGCTGAGATTTCAACAAATTCAGAATCTCCACCCCAAGCTGTTGACATAACCCCATGCTCTGCCAATTCACCGATAACACGTTCTGGGTTGGCACCTGGTTTATCAATCTTGTTGATAGCTACGATGATTGGAACGTTGGCCGCTTTTGAGTGGTTGATGGCTTCGATAGTCTGAGGCATAACCCCGTCGTCGGCCGCTACAACCAAGATAGTAATATCGGTAACAGATGCACCACGCGCACGCATCGATGTAAAGGCCGCGTGTCCTGGTGTATCAAGGAAGGTAATCTTCTTGCCATTTTCCACGATTTGATAGGCACCGATATGCTGGGTGATTCCTCCCGCTTCACCTGTCGCAACACGAGAGTTACGAAGGGTATCTAGAAGGGTTGTTTTACCATGGTCAACGTGTCCCATGATGGTCACAACTGGTGGACGCTCAACCAATTCATCTTCATTGAGATAACCATCTTCGACGAAGAAACGTTCGATGTCCGCATTGTCCACTTCAACCTTTTGTTTGGCTTCGATACCATAATCTACCAATAGGAGTTCAATGGTGTCTCCATCCAAAGATTGGTTTTGTGTGACCATAACACCCATCATAAAGAGTTTCTTAACGATTTCAGCTGGTTCACGTTTAATACGTTTTGCGATTTCCGCAACAGTCATACCATCTGTATATTCAAATTCTGTTGGCAATTCATGGAACTTACGTTCTGTAACAGGTTTTGGTGCCTGATTGCGGTTATTTTGCTTGTTCCCTTTTTTATTTTTCTTGTTGTTATTCCAGTTACTATTTCTTTGATTTCTCACTTGATTCTGACTACTTCGATTCTTTTGTTGTTTTCTAGGACCATCTTCTTCGTGATCATAATCGTCACGTTCTTTGTCTGGTCGAGCTTGTTTTTTACGACGTGTATCCACTGGCGCTTCTTTAGCTACAGGAGCTACTGCTACGGCTGGCTGCGTTTGTTCAGCTAACTTAGCAGCTTCCTCAAAGATTTCCTCAGGTTCCTTGCGTTTATTAGCTTGAGCCAAGGCTTCTTTGGCAGCTTGCGATTGCTTGAAGCGCTCCTCGCTTGAGCGTGCGTACTCTGCATTTTGCTCTGCTTTTAGAGCTGCTGCACGGGCTTTAAAGTCAACACGTGGTCCAGCTGGTTTTGACTGGAAGTCTTGTTGCTGACGGCGATCATTGCCACGATTCCCTTGACCTTGTGGTTTTTTCCCTTGGTCGTTGAATCGGCGATTGTCGCGGTTCCCTTGAGCAGGTTTACCACCATTACGGCCGTCATTTTTCTGACGGTTGCCGTTTTGTTGTTGGTCACGGTTGTTGCCCTTGTTTTGTTTGCGTCGCTCTGCCTGCTCTTTGGCACGCGCCTCACGCTCCGCCTTGAAGTTTCGACTCTGTGGTCTTGCGGCCACTACTTTTTCTTCCTTAGGAGCTGCAGGTGTAGCTGATTTGCTTTCTTCCTTTGCGGCAGCTGGTTTAGCTGATGCAGGCTTTTCTGCTTTCTTTTCTACACTTGCTTTTGGTGCTGCAGGTTTTGCTTCTGCCTTAGGAGCAGGTGCAGGTTTAAAGCTAGCTGCGATTTGTTCAGCAGCAACAGCTTCCACGCTCGATGAGTGGCTTTTCACATCCAAGCCCAACTCTTTTGCACGCGCTACAACTTCTTTACTTTCTTTTCCAAGTTCTTTTGCGATTTCGTACAATCTTTTCTTAGACAAATCATGTCCTCCTCTTCTATTCCATAAGAGACCTCATTTTCTTTGTAAATCCAGCATCTGTCACAGCCAAAACCTTTCTCGGTTTCCCGACTGCTATGCTTAATTCCAGTGTTGAAAACACGGTTATAACTTCTACTTGATAATAGTCACTTTTATCTTGAATCTTCTTGGTTAGATTAGGGCCAGCATCATGGGCTAGAAAGACTAGCTTAGCTTTCTGGTCTTGAATGGCCTTGACCACCAATTCCTCACCCGATATGATCCGGCCTGCTCGTTGAGCAAGTCCCAAGAGATTGCTTATCTTTTGCTTATTCAAGTCCTAACTCTCTTCTTTTCACTTTGTGATCCACATAAGCGATCAACTCGTCATAAAAGCTTTCTTCCACTTCCATGTTAAAGCTGCGGTTAAAGACTTTCTTCTTTTTTGCCTCTAGGGCTTCTGTATTGTCTAGCTTGATATAAGCGCCACGGCCATTGGCCTTGCCTGTCGGATCGATAAAGACCTGTCCTTCTTTGTTCTTGACAATGCGGAGTAAATCACGTTTATCAATCACTTCGTTGGACACAACAGACTTGCGCAAAGGGATTTTTCTTGTTTTCATCTTTCCCTCCTCTAGCAGCTTTTATTCTTCTGTCAATTCATCCGCATCTGCGTAATCCACTTGACCTGCTTCTTCCATAGCTTCAAACTCACTGGCTGACTTGATATCGATACGGTAACCTGTCAAGTGAGCTGCTAAGCGAACATTTTGTCCACGACGACCGATGGCAAGAGAAAGCTTGTTATCAGGTACAACGACCAAGGCACGTTTGCTGTCATTTTCATCAAAGATAACTTGGTCAACCTCTGCAGGTGCGATGGCATTGTAGATAAACTCAGCTGGATCCGCTACCCACTCGATAACGTCGATGTTTTCTTCGACAGGAATCATGCGGTCGCTCTTAGCATCGTAACGAGCTGGGTGGAATTTGCTGGTGATTTTCTTGATATTGGCACCACCACGTCCAACGATTGTCCCGATAGCGTCCACGTTTGGATTGTGGCTACGAACGGCAACTTTCGTACGGTCACCAGCTTCGCGGGCTACGCTCATGATTTCGACAGTTCCATCATACACTTCTGGAATTTCTTGCTCCATCAAACGTTTGATCATTTCTGGATGGCTACGGCTAACAAATACGTTGACACCACGAGGATTGTCTTCAACCTTGTAAACGTAGACTTCGATACGGTCATGGGAAGCAAAAACTTCTCCAGGGATTTGGTCCTGTTTTGACAATTGGGCTTCGATGCTACCAAGGTTGACATAGATGAAGCGGTTGTCAAAGCGTTCTACTGTACCAGACATGATTTCTTGTTCATGTTCTTTGTATGTATTATAAGTGATGGCACGTGTTTGCTTGCGCATTTTTTCCATGATGGTTTGTTTAGCAGATTGGGCTGCTACACGACCAAACTCAGCTGGTGCTTCTTCAAACTTGATTTTGTCACCAAGCTCATAGGCTGAATTAATGGCAAGGGCATCTTTCAAGCTAATTTCCAAACGGCTATCAAATACTTCATCAACAACTTCACGGACAGTATAAACTGTAAAGTCACCCGTTTTTTCATTGAAGTCAATGGCTACGCTGTCAGATTGACCATAGCGTCTGCGATAAGCGGAACGAAGCGACTCTACTACTGCGTCGATGATGTCTTCTTTTTTGATTCCCTTGTCTTCTTCCAAAATGCGGAAGGCCTCTAGCATTTCTTTACTCATGTTCTTTTTACTTTTGAATCCTCAAAAGCTATCCTTTCTTTTCTATAGTTTTACTGCTAAACGTGCTTTTGATACTAAACTGTATGGAATTTGGACGGTTTTCTTACGTGTCTTGTCCATATACTCCATAGTCAACTCATCCCCTTCAAAGGATACCAAGGTTCCTTCAAAGACCTTTTGCTTATCAATGGCTTGGTAGAGCCCGACATGGATGTATTTCCCAACTGCTCCAGCGACGGCATCCTTGGTTTTCAAAGGACGTTCCAAACCTGGACTGGTGATTTCTAGGAAATATTGTTCTGGGAAGGGATCGGGCTTGATAGTGTCTAGGACAGGACTGATGATTTCTGTCAGGTCTGCCGTGTCGTTCAAGGTAATTCCTTCGGGTTTATCTACAAAAATACTGAGAATCATGTCACTGCCAATCTTTCCATACTCGATATCCACGAGCTCGAAAGGTGCTTGGATGACAGGTTCTACAACTTCTCTGACTAATTCTACGATTGTTGCGATTGCGTCCACCTCCTCATAAGCAAGAGGCGAAGATATTTCCCCGCCTCTCTTTCTCATATTCTTACTATCAGTATAGCACGTTTGTCAATTTATGTAAAGCATTAGCACTCAACTAGCTGGTTTTCAAGCTAGTTCTTAAAATTCTGCTTCAACTCGGTAGATCACTTGACCTTTGCTGGAGAATTTTTGCTCATACTCTGTCATGACATTGCCTTCAAAATCACTGGCATGCAAGTCTAGCCAAACACCATTTAGTTTCATCCCATACTGAGAAAAGCTCACTAGACTGTACTCAAACAAGCCACGGTTATCTGTCTTGAAATGGATTTCCCCATTCTCCGGCAAGATGCGCTTGAAGGTATCCAAGAAACTCTTGTAAGTCAAACGACGTTTTTCATGGCGTTTTTTAGGCCAGGGATCTGAAAAGTTTAGGTAGAGACGATCAATCTCACCGTCTTCAAAGTAGTCGGTCAGATCTGAACCATCTACCCACAGCAACTTGATGTTGGGCACTCCAACTTCTAATACCTTATCCAAGGCATAACTCAATACCGACTTTTGGATATCAATCCCAATGTAGTTGATGTCAGGATTTTGCTTGGCCATTCCTGATACGAAGGCCCCTTTCCCACTTCCAACCTCTACATGAATAGGATGATCATTTCCAAACAAGTCTCGCCATTTCCCTTTAGCTTCCAAGGGATTGAGGACCACATACTGAGGATTGGCCTCTAGTAATTCTGTCGCCCCTTTACGATTTCTAACTCTCATCTCTTCTTTCCATACTTGTCACGGAAGACGCGCAAGGCATAAATCTCCCGGTTTACATTGTCTAAATCTTGATTTTCACAGTATTTGGCAATCTGGTTCAAATAAGAATACTGACCATACCAATACAATTTATCTAACACTGTCTTATTGTACTTATAGCCGTAGTCTCTCAACCATTGGCGCCACTGATGATCCGGAATGTAGTGGCATAGCAAATGCGCCACATCAAACATACGATCCGTCAGACGAACCGAATCCCAATCCACTAGATAAACGAGTCCACTCTCTGTTTCAATCCAATTACTATGACGAAGATCCCCGTGCACAATCGTTGCATGGTCTTCCCTAAAACCTGGAACCGTCTTACCTAGCTCAGCAATCACACTGTTCAAATAGTGGTTCTGCTTCAAGATTTCTGGAACTCCTTGCTGCCAAGAACGTAGCAAATCAACTGGTGTTTCCATGGTGTATCCCAAACGGCTCAACTGCTTCATCAAAGGACGCGAGCGGTGAAGGCGGTTCAAGATATTGATAATCTGCTTGCGATTCATATCGTAAGGGGTCAAGATTTTGCCCGTCAGCCATTCCTGAGCGCACATATCACGGCCATCTGGCAAACGACGAGTCCATAGTAATTGAGGAGCGATTTGTTCTCTGGCTAGGCCAGGTAGGATTGGAGAGGTGTTCATTTTTACAAAGACGCGCTTCCCATCAGGGTAGCTTCCCATATAAGCTTTGCCGCTCTTCCCAGGGATAGGGGTCAGCGTTAGCTCATTATCACCCAAGTCCATTTCTTTCCTCCGTATAAAGTTTCCTTACTATTCTACTAGTTTTTGGTCTATTCGTCAACCAATCTTTTTAGTTGGTAAGGCAAATAAAACAATTGTAGGAAGAGACTAGCCCCTACAAGAGCCAACAAGGCTATTTTTTCTTGCAAAACTACTGCTCCGACCAGCAATTCTAACAAAAGAACTGCACTTCCCACACCGACTACAATCTGTTTCAATCCCTTTTCTTTCTCCCCTTTTTCTAGTGGAAAGAGCTGGGTCAAGTATTGGTAATCAAAGGCATGATAGAGGGCCAGTAACTGAAAGAGCAAGAGGTAATTAAATAGAACCACCACTGCTGTCGCAATCCAAGCTTGCTCGATAAAGACTAGAGCCAACAAGGATAGGAAGAGGAGGCGGAGACTGAGGGCAAAGAGGTCTCCATTTCGCAAGTAAGAACGAAGATAGAGATTTTGCCAAATTTTCCCAGGTGCCTTCTGAACAGTCTTTAGGATAAAATCCAGATAAGTGCGACGTTTGACACTATTTGAAACGCCCTTAACCTGCGTAAAGAGAGCAAAGAAACGAAGCAAAACTTGCTTGCGCTTGCTTTCTTGGGAGATCACAAAGTCCCAGTCGATTCCAGTCTCAGTAAGAAATTTACTGGCTTTTTGGCGAAAGAGGAGATATTTTCCAACTCCCAATAAAACCACATAGATGAAAAAAACTGGCAAGCCATAGCCCATGGCTAAAAACAAGGGTACAAACAAAAGCAAGAAAAGGGTTTGGACCAAGAGCCAAAAGACCAGTGAGCGCACTGTCTGCCCTTTGAGGTGAGACTTAACCTCCTCTTCACTGACTAAGAGAAAGAGCTTGTCAGGTCCTTCCATATAGGTCGCGATTCCTCCCCAAGCCAAAAGCAAGGCAGATACAATCCCCAAAAACAAGAGGATAGGCCAGTGGTTTTCAGGAAAATGTTGCAGAAGTTGACTGTACTGGTAAGCTAGAAAACCGATGAGAACTAGCAGGAACAAGACAAAGTGGTCATTGAGAACATAACGCAGATAACCAACACACTCCTTACGAAAAGCCTGCTTTCGCTTTAAAAACAAGTCTTTCATAGCTCCTCCTCTTTGGTCAGAGCCAAGTAAATATCATTCAAACTCGCTTCAGGCATGTCAAAGGCTTCGCGGAGTTGCTGGAGGTTCCCCTGAGCTCGCACCTCCCCCTTGTGGAGGATGACAAAGGCATCACACATCTTCTCCGCTGAATCCAGCACGTGGGTACTCATGAGAATGGACTTGCCTTTTTGCTTCTCTACTTCTAGAAGCTGAATCAAGTCAGAAATAGCCAGCGGATCGAGCCCAAGAAAAGGCTCATCCACGATAAAGAGGCTCGGATCCACCACAAATGCACATATAATCATGACCTTCTGCTTCATTCCTTTGGAAAAATGCACTGGAAACCAGTCCAATTTTTGGTCCAAACGAAACATTTTTAACAAAGGTTCCACACGATCAAAAGCCACATTTTGCTCAATACCATAGGCCATGGCAACCGTCTCGATATGCTCTCTAAGAGTCAATTCCTCATACAGACTAGGCGTTTCTGGGATATACCCAATCTGCTTGCGATAGTTGGTTGCATCTTCTCGCAGGGTGAGACCGTTAATCTTAATTTCCCCACTGTAAGGTGTCAACAGTCCAATAATCTCATTGATTGTCGTTGATTTTCCAGCACCGTTGAGACCAATCAAACCGACCAACTGCCCACTTTCAACTGTAAAAGACACATCTTTCAAGACAGGAACGTGAACATAGCCTCCTGTCAGGTTTTTAATTTCTAACATATTTTCTCCGAATCTGGTATAATGTAGCTATATTATATCAAAATTCAATACAGTAGAGGTGGATTTTATGTCAGATTGCATTTTTTGTAAGATCATCGCAGGGGAGATTCCTGCTTCCAAAGTATACGAAGATGAGCAGGTTCTTGCCTTTCTTGATATCTCTCAAGTAACACCTGGACACACCTTAGTCGTGCCAAAAGAGCACTATCGCAATCTTTTGGAGATGGATGCTACCAGCGCTAGTCAACTCTTTGCCCAAGTGCCAACAGTGGCTCAAAAAATCATGAAGGCTACCAAGGCTGCTGGTATGAACATCATCGCCAACTGTGAGGAAGTTGCTGGTCAAACAGTCTTTCATACCCACGTGCACCTTGTTCCTCGCTACGGTGCAGAAGATGACCTAAAGATTGACTTTATCGCCCACGAACCTGACTTTGACAAACTTGCCCAAGTCGCTGAAACCATTAAAAACGCTTAAGGAGATGCCATGAAACTATCCAATCTATTGCTATTTGCAGGAGCTGCAGCTGGAAGTTATTTTGTCGTGAAAAATCGCCAAGCCATTCAGGATGAAGTGCTAGATACAACTGACCGCGTCGAAGCTATCAAGGATAATTTGGATATCATCCAAAACAGCCTGCAAGTTATCAACCAACAAAAAGAACTCATCAAAGAATACCAAAAAGATTTAACCTATAAATTCAAAGTCTTGGAAAAAGATTTCCAAACCAGAATGGCGGTCCTCCAAGAAGAAAAACAAGAATAAGAAAGCCTCCAACTTTCCTTAATTCCATTTTGGGTTACTAGATTCGAACAGAAAAGGGAGGGAATGAACATGAAACAGTTTTTTAAAGTTCTAGCGAAGGTCATTGCGATCCCTTGTGGCTGTCTCTGCCTTCTTGCGGTCCTAGCATTTCTACTACTGATGAATCTTTTCAAGGCTTCACCGAGTGACATCCGTGAGGGGAATGAAGCCTTAAAACAAATCTTTATCTCCCTTGACCTCCCTCCTGAGAAAGTAGAATCAAATGGGAGGTATCAATTCGAAGGTGGAGGCTTAAATTTTTATGTTACTTTCTCAGGTGAGGTTATCAATAGCCACCCCGTCCTAAAAGAAAGTCCAAAACTCACCAAAAACCGACTCAAAGTCTATGTCCTAAACACAGGAGATATTTCCTACCATTCAGTAGAAGACAATTTATTCAATCATGGTTTATTGCAGTTTTTAGAGAAAGAAAGCGAGAAGTATCTCCAAGAAATCGGAAAGAAATTTGACCCTAATTACTCAATTCTCTTTTGGAATGATCAGGAAAGTCTAAAAAAGGGAATCGCATTCTATGAAAAAGCTTTGACCTTGGTCGATATTCAGGATAATTCGGCGATCAAACACATTGATACCGTCACCGTTAAACCAGGCAAAGAAGCGGAAATCAAGCAACTCATCCAAGAGATGGATGCAGCTGGCTTGCTCAAGCAAAAGTATAAATGATAGGCTAACTAGAAAATGATTTTTCGACGCTAAATTTTCAAAGATAACACAAAAAGAGCCAATCGGCTCTTTTTACGTTATTCTCCTTCAAAGGCATCTTTAATATGGTCAAAGAAGCCTTTTTTCTTTGGATTGACTTTCAAATCACCTGCAGCTGCGAATTCTTTAAGCGCTGCTTTTTGGCGTTCGTTCAAACCTGTCGGAGTCACGACATTAACTGTAACGTATTGGTCCCCAACAGCGCCACCACGAAGGCTCGGTGCTCCCTTGCCACGTAGACGGAATTTCTTGCCAGTCTGAGTGCCTTCTGGAATAACCAATTCGACAGCACCATGCACGGTTGGAATTTCCACAGTATCTCCTAGAGCTGCTTGGACAATATTAAGATTTAACTTGTAGAAAATGGTTGTTCCTTCACGTTCAAATTTATCACTAGCTTCAACAGAAACCACCACGTACAAGTCCCCGTAAGGTCCACCATTAAAGCCTGCTTCACCTTGACCCGCTAGACGGATTTGTTGGCCAGTTTCCACACCAGCAGGGATTTTTACATGTACGCTATGAGCTTGCTTTTCATGACCTGTTCCGTGACATGTAGTACATGGATCTTTGATTTCTTTTCCACGACCATGACAGACATCACAGGTTACTTGGCGACGCATCATACCAAGAGGAGTCTGCGTATCGACGTTAATAACACCAGCACCATGACAGCGTCCACAGGTGACTGGACTTGTTCCTGGCTTAGCACCAGATCCGTTACAGGTACGACAGCTGGCTTCACGATTGTATTTAACTTCTTTTTCCGTTCCGAAGATGGCTTCTTCAAAAGTCAAATTCACACGGTACTGGAGGTCGTCACCTTGACGAGGAGCGTTTGGATTGCGCGAAGCTCCGCCTCCTCCGAAAAAACTTGAGAAGATATCTTCAAAACCACCGAAGCCACCTGCTCCGTCGAAACCACCAAAACCGCCTGCACCACCAAAGCCACCATTAGCACCAGCAGCACCATATTGATCGTAGGCTGCACGTTTTTGGTCATCACTCAAAGTCTCATAGGCTTCTTGAACTTCCTTGTATTTTTCCTCAGCACCAGGCTCCTTGTTGATATCCGGGTGATATTTTTTTGAAAGCTTACGATAAGCCTTTTTGATCTCGTCTGCCGAAGCGTTTTTTGACACCCCTAGACGATCATAAAATTCAGTATTGTTCATACAAGATACTAAGAGCGAACAGAAAGCGACTGAAATTTAGGAAACCGACAAGAAATCCTGATTTCTTAGGAGGTTTATCTAATTTCCAAGCTTTCCGCTCGAGTTCAATTTCTCGAATGCTCTTTGTCCTTTCTTTCAAATTAAGTAAGAAATTCTGGAACCCGTGTTCAGTTGCGAACACCCTTGTTCCTTTCTATAGTTTATAAGTAAATCATTAGAGGGTATTTTCTATACTCTGCTTCACTTCATCAAACTCTTTGTCCGATAGAGTAAAAATCAAATCCTCTTCTGAAAATTCGTTCTGTTCTTTAAAATAGTTGTCAGTATTTTCTGCCAAATCTAGACTAAGAATCACTTTTCTTGCAAACTCTTGATGTGCAAAACCGATAGCCGTAATGATATTTTTATCTTGCACAAGAACTTTGGGTTGGAAATTTTCACGTGGAAGAAATTCAAAATAGTCAAAGAAGTTTTGCCAAATTCCACCTGTAAATTTCGTATCATTCAACAAACCTGCTTTTGCCAATAAAAGGGGCGCTGAAGAAATGGCTGCAATTAGAATTTCCTTTTTATCAAGTCCCTTCAAAAACGAATTTAATTTTTCATCCTGTAGAGCAGGCCCTATATTTGCCATTCCTGGTAAAATGACACAAGAATACTCTTCTATATGTACTTGATCCAATGTTTTTGTAGGTTGGCAAGGCAAACCATCTTCAGAAATAACAATTGAATTATCTGAAGCCACATAATCAATCGTGATGTCAAAAGACAGAGCTAAAGTACTCGTTAAAGTGGTTATCTCATAAAGAGAAAAATTAGGATAAATGATACAAAGTACTTTTTTCATAAACGACACCCTCTATTTTATCGAAAAACAGAGGCTGGGTTGCAACCTCTGGATTTCTTCCTATCATTACGACGTTCTAAAACAAAGTCGTTTATACTTTGTTTTAGAACTAGTAAGGCGTTTAGGCAAATCGCCATAGCGATTGCCGTAGAATGACATTCACTTTAGTGATTAGTCATTCTTAACTACCTCGCTCTCCTGATTTTCAAGCTCGGGATAAAATAGTCCACTGGACTATTTTATTTTTCCGTAAACTCTCCGTCTACGACGTCATCGCCTGCGTTTCCTGTTGTTTGTGCGCCTTCTGCTCCTGCTTGAGCTTGTTGAGCTGCTGCGGCTTGTTCGTAGAGTTTAACAGCAAGTCCTTGAGCTTTTTCGTTCAATGCTTCAAGTTTAGCTTTCATGTCGTCCAAGTTGTTGTCTTCTTGGGCTTTCTTAAGCTCATCAAGAGCAGCTTGAGCAGCGTCACGTTCTGCATCGAAGCCTTTGCCTTCAGTTTCCTTGATTGTCTTTTCAGTCGCAAAGATAGCTTGGTCTACTTCGTTACGAAGGTCCACTTCTTCTTTACGTTTCTTATCTGCTTCAGCGTTAGCTTCTGCATCTTTCATCATGCGGTCGATTTCTTCATCAGTCAAACCTGAGTTTGATTGGATAACAATTGTTTGTTCTTTTTGAGTTCCAAGATCTTTAGCCTTAACAGATACGATACCATTCTTGTCGATATCAAATGTTACTTCAATTTGAGGAATTCCACGAGGTGCAGCTGGGATATCTGTCAATTGAAAACGTCCAAGAGTCTTGTTGTCTGCTGCCATTGGGCGTTCACCTTGAAGAACGTGGATATCAACGGCTGGTTGGTTGTCTGCTGCTGTTGAGAAGACTTGTGATTTAGATGTTGGAATCGTAGTATTGCGGTCGATGAGTTTTGTGAAGACTCCACCCATTGTTTCGATACCTAGTGACAATGGTGTTACGTCAAGAAGGACAACGTCTTTCACATCACCAGTAATCACACCACCTTGGATGGCCGCACCCATAGCAACTACTTCGTCAGGGTTTACTGATTTGTTTGGTTCTTTACCAGTTTCAGCCTTAACAGCTTCTACAACGGCTGGGATACGAGTTGAACCACCAACAAGGATAACTTCGTCAATTTCTGACAAGCTCAAACCTGCATCTGAAAGGGCTTGGCGAACTGGAACTTTTGTACGTTCTACAAGGTCACGAGTCAAATCGTCAAATTTCGCACGAGTCAAAGTCATTTCCAAGTGAAGAGGTCCAGCTTCACCTGCAGTGATAAATGGCAAGCTGATTTGTGTTGAAGTTACACCAGAAAGGTCTTTCTTAGCTTTTTCAGCTGCATCTTTCAAACGTTGCATTGCCATCTTGTCAGTAGACAAGTCAATGCCGTTTTCTTTCTTGAATTCTGCTACCAAGTGGTCAATGATTTTTTGGTCAAAGTCGTCACCACCGAGTTTGTTGTCCCCTGCAGTTGACAATACATCGAAGACACCGTCACCGAGTTCAAGGATAGATACGTCGAAGGTACCACCACCAAGGTCGAATACCAAGATTTTTTCTTCTTTGTCAGTCTTGTCCAAACCGTAAGCGAGTGCTGCTGCAGTTGGCTCGTTAACGATACGTTCTACTTCAAGACCAGCGATTTTACCAGCGTCTTTTGTTGCTTGACGTTGAGCATCGTTGAAGTAAGCTGGAACTGTGATAACTGCTTTAGTTACCTTTTCACCAAGGTAATCTTCAGCGTAACCTTTCAAGTATTGAAGGATCATAGCTGAGATTTCTTGTGGTGTGTATTCTTTTCCATTTGCAGAAACTTTTTCAGAAGTTCCCATCTTAGATTTGATAGAGATAACTGTATCTGGGTTTGTGACTGCTTGACGTTTCGCAGCGTCACCAACAATGATTTCTCCGTTTTTGAATGATACTACAGATGGAGTTGTGCGGTTTCCTTCTGGGTTTGCGATGATTTTGCTTTCAGTTCCTTCAAGAACTGCAACTGCTGAGTTTGTTGTACCTAAGTCAATACCGATAATTTTAGACATGTGTTTTTCTCCTTAAATTTTAATTCGAATTTTGATTTTTTGATATTTCCCTTAAGTGGTGGGGACGTGAGCAACTCCCTTCGGGATTTCATCACTTATTTTTGAGCCTATTGTCTCAAAAATCCCCTGTTTCAGTAGCAAAAGCTACTGAAACTTTCACCACGGCGGGCAATATCTTCCTTGCAAGCCTCCGGCTTGCTTTTTATCTTTCTTTCATAGTTTATTGTCGTTTCGGACAAGTTTTCAATGTATATATGTTACGACACGAGGAGTCGAAATCGATATTATTTCGACGACGAGTTAGTAAGGAGGCTAGGCAAACGCCATAGCGATTGCCGTTTTCTGACGAGTTGCTTCAGCAACCATCAGAATTGCCTAGTTATATACTACTACCATGGCTGGGCGTAGGATGCGGTCATGGAGTTTGTAGCCTTTTTGAAAGACTTGGGCGATGGTATCTGCTGGATGTTCATCATCTGCTGGGAGAGTTTGGATGGCCATATGATAGTTATGGTCAAATTCGCCGTCAGCTGCGATTTCTTCGATTCCTTCTTCTTTCAAAGCGTGAATCAAGCTCTCTTGCACCATCTCCAATCCTTTTTTGACATCGTCTGTCAAACCTTCAACTGCTAGTGCACGTTCTAAGTTGTCAAGCGATGGTAAGATTGCTTTTGCCAGGTCTTGGCTACGATAACGTTGCAAGTTTTGACGCTCTTCATTCGCACGGCGTTGAATATTCTGCATTTCTGCATGAGCGCGAAGGTATTTATTTTCAAACTCATCTGCACGTTCATTTGCCAAGTCCAACTCTGACTTTTCAGGAGTTGTTTCTTCAGTTGTTTCCACAACTTCCTCTTCTTTCATTTCTTCATTTTTTATATCTTGGGCCATTTTCGCCTCCTTTAATGATTTCAATCTTAATGTACTTCGTAATGATTACTGCTGAGGTAGCGGTAAAAATCTGTCAACTTCATGGTCAAAACACGATTGACAACATTGACTTGATTGACCAATTGCTGGTAGTCCAGATTGACCGGACCGATAATCGCTAGAATTCCAAAACCACGATAAGGGATGAGGAATTTACTGCTAATCACCGCCAAGTTTGCTAGACAAGACTCCTGACTGTCCGCAACACGGACATTTTGCATCTGATCTTCATGCAGACCCTCACGAATCTCCAAAGCCACCTTTTGCGGTTGGTCAAAGAACTGATAGGCCGCTAGATTGGCAAAATTCAAGAGATTGACTTTTCCCGATACCACAATGTTTTCATTGAACATTTCTTTAAAAATGTGTTCAAAGAGATCCATGACATTGTCCGTTGTTGTGAAGTAACGCTGGATAATCTGCGGGATCTCCGTCCGAATCTTGTAGTGAATATCTAGAACCGTGTGACCGAGGAAACGTTCCTGAATGATGTTCTTCAGTTTCAGCAAATCTTCCTGCAAGAAGTTCCTTGGAATCAGAAATTGACTGGTAACCGTTCGGGACTCGTCTAGGGTAAATACTGCCAAGGCTGTATGTTGTCCCAAAACAACGATATCAAAGGCTGTCAACCGTTGCCTACTCGGCTCAACATCCAGTGCTACTACCGTACAGCCGCTCAGGTCTGTCAGTAGATTAGCAGCCTCTTGCAGAATATCCTCCAGTTTGAAGAACTCCTGATCAAAGGCTTTGACAATCTCGTATACCTCATTTTCAGCCAGTCTATCAAAAGCAAGCGAGTGTTTCACATAGTACTGAAATCCCGCGACACTTGGCATCCGACCGCTTGAGGTATGAGCCTTCTCAAGCAAACCCTGCTTCTCTAGCGCTGCCATGTCATTACGAATGGTAGCACTACTAGAATTGATAGACTCTTGTAGCGCCTTGGATCCGACAGGTTCGTGCGTTTTGGTAAAGATGTCAATAATCAGATTTAAAATATCCTGCTGACGCTCTGTAACCATCTCATCACTCCTCTCTGTCCAATCGATTAGCACTCTATGTACCCAAGTGCTAACTCATGATTCTATTATACACCCTTAGAAGAGAATGTCAAGACAAAAACTCAAAAAATTAGCACTCTTTTACCAAGAGTGCTAAAAATCAGTCTGAAGACCTAGAATCTTACTTCTCATCTACTTGGTATTTCCTTTTAAGTCTAAAAAAGCCGTAGATTAGATAAGAAATTAAACAAGTGTATAAAACGAAAATAATAAAGAAAGACTGAGACAAGTTTTCTCGATACAAACTCATGCAAACAACAAGACCACCTGAAAAAGTGGCTATACAGGAACGAAGTCTAGACCGCATAACTTCCCATCTGAGACCCTTACTCATATAGACTTTCTCCTCTGAAAGTATATCAGAAGTTGGTTTACGAAGAATTGAACAAAAACCTGTTTCTATCAATTCCCAACCGCTATTTCTAAAATCTTGCAGTTCATGCTTATACTTTTTAAGAAATCTAGAATCATAGATACGGTAGATGACATCGTCAGGTTGGCATTGGCAAAAATAGAAAAAACCAAAACGACTCGTTCTATATCTCCAACCTTTCAAGTGCATCTCATGTAAATATTCTTCTTCCTTGTCCAAATCAACAATGCTAAAAATCCGAAATTGTACTTTGCTATTCATTGTCTTACCTCCAAATCAGAAAACATACATGGTTTTATTTTTCAGATAATTCTTTCCACTTTTGAAACAAGCTCCAAAAAATATAAGAAATCTGAACCGCAAAAACTATCAATAAAACACAATCTATTATGACAATCAAAAACATTCCCCAACTGAAAGAACTAGCTCCACTGACAAACTTAGAGAAAACCGGTAGTAGAGCTAAAAATAGAATCAAAATAGGAAGCATCCGCATTATTAAAATCCGTTTGATCATAGCTAACTTCCCTGTAGCGTCATTATAGATTTCAAACTCAGTATCCGATTCAATTTCAGAATGTGGTTTTCTAAAATAGGAAAAACTATTAAAGTCTGTAATATGCTCCCAGCCACAGTCTTTAAATAGTTGTAAATAGGAGGCTCTCTCTGATTTTTTCATGGGATAAAAGTCCAACTGATAAGACACCTGCTCCGGTTGGCACTTTTCAAAAGTATACTTAACCGCAACTACTAAGTTAGAGTAGCTTACTTCCTTAAGTTTCCAGCCCTTAGCATGCATTTCCCCAAGGTATAAGGCCTCTCTATCATAATCCGCAATTGTAGATATCCGATATACAACCTTCTTTTCCATCATACTTCCTCCTGACTGTTTCTATAGAGCCGTTCAATACGTTTCAATTCAATCTCCAAAACCTTTCGTCCCAAATCTGTTATCTGATAGATTTTCCGTTTTTCCTCCTCTCGGACAAAGGAGATCAAGCCATCCTTTTCCATTTTTGACAAGGTTCCATACATAGTTCCAGGACTAATCAAAACTTGTGAATCTGTCATCTCCTTGACCTTTTGTGTAATACCATATCCATGGTTCTCCTTCTGTAAACAAAACAAGATATAAAAACCTGTTTCAGTCATGGGAAGGTAAACACGCCTGATCTTATCTGTTAATTCCATTTAACCACACCTCCTATTTAATCCAATATATCGCACTTCGTTATATAAAATATATCACAACTCGATATAAAATGCAAGAAAAAGAGAGAACGATTTCTCGTTCTCTCTTCTTAGGCTCAGGAATTAAGAAGTCATTTTGTTATTTCCTAAGAGTGGCTTAATCTTTCTTGCGAAGGATAAAAGCTGCTAGGCTTGCAAAGGCAAGACCGATGATTGAAAGAAGACCAGATACTGCTGAACCCGTGTTTGGTAACAAGTTCTGATTTTGACTACTTCCTTCTTCTGGTTGACTATTATTTCCAGAATCTTTAATTGGGGCCGGAGTGAATTCCCAGGTGCCTACGAAGTGTGCGTCTGCTCCATTGATGGTTTCAGATGTCTTGTCATAAGACTTGAAGCTCCATGTGCCTTCTGCTGTCTTCACTTCTGTTTGACTTGGTTGCGTCGGAATCGCTTGGCTACCATCTTTCAAGTCTGTTTGGTCTGCTGGAAGCAAGGCTTTTACTTCTTGTGGAAGTTCTTTACCTGGAGTTCCACTGACAAACTCGTGAACCGCTTTATGAGTCACTGTTGGAACTGGAGTTGCTGTAAATTCCCATGTACCTATAAACTTAACATCTGATCCATTAATTGTTTCCGATGTCTTATCGTAGGACTTGAAGCTCCAGGTACCTTCTGCTGTCCTAACTTCTGTTTGGCTTGGTTGCGTTGGTGTTGCTTGGCTACCATCTTTCAAGCCTGTTTGGTCTGCTGGAAGCAAGACTTTCACTTCTTGCGGAAGTTCTTTACCTGGGGTTCCGCTGACAAACTCATGAACCACTTTATGAGTCACTGTTGGAACTGGAGTTGCTGTAAATTCCCATGTACCTATAAACTTAACATCTGATCCATTAATTGTTTCCGATGTCTTATCGTAGGACTTGAAGCTCCATGTGCCTTCTGATGTCTTAACCTCTGTTTGACTTGGTTGCGTTGGCGTTGCTTGGCTGCCATCTTTCAAGTTTGTTTGGTCTGCTGGAAGCAAAACTTTAACTTCTTGTGGAAGTTCTTTACCTGGAGTTCCGCTGACAAACTCGTGAACCACTTTATGAGTCACTGTTGGAACTGGAGTTGCTGTAAATTCCCATGTACCTATAAACTTAACATCTGATCCATTAATTGTTTCCGATGTCTTATCGTAGGACTTGAAGCTCCATGTTCCTTCTGCTGTCTTAACCTCTGTTTGACTTGGTTGTGTTGGTGTTGCTTGGCTGCCATCTTTCAAGTTTGTTTGGTCTGCTGGAAGAAGGGCCTTCACTTCTTGTGGAAGCTCTTTACCCGGAGTTCCGCTGACAAACTCGTGAACTGCTTTATGAGTCACTGTTGGAACTGGGCTTGCTGTAAACTCCCATGTACCTACAAACTTAGCATCTAATCCATTAATTGTTTCCGATGTCTTATCGTAGGACTTGAAGCTCCAGGTACCTTCTGCTGTCCTAACTTCTTTTTGGCTTGGTTGCGTTGGTGTTGCTTGGCTACCATCTTTCAAGTCTGTTTGGTCTGCTGGAAGCAGGGTTTTCACTTCTTGTGGAAGTTCTTTGCCTGGAGTCTTATGAGTCACTGTTGACGCTGGAGTGAATTCCCAGGTACCGATAAAGTGGACATCCGCTCCATTGATGGTTTCTGATGCCTTGTCATAGGACTTGAAGCTCCATGTACCTTCCGCGGTCTTAACCTCTGTTTGACTTGGTTGTGTTGGTGTTGCTTGGCTGCCATCTTTCAAGTTTGTTTGGTCTGCTGGAAGAAGGGCTTTTACTTCTTGCGGAAGTTCTTTTTCTGGCGTTCCGCTGACAAATTCATGTGTTGCCTTGTAAGTTGGCGCTGGGGTGAATTCCCAGGTGCCTACGAAGTGTACGTCTGCTCCATTAATAGTTTCAGAAGTCTTGTCATAGAACTTGAAGCTCCAAGTGCCTTCTGCTGTCTTAACTTCTGTTTGACTTGGTTGCGTTGGCGTTGCTTGGCTACCATCTTTTAAGTCTGTTTGGTCTGATGGAAGCAAGTCTTTCACTTCTTGTGGAAGTTCTTTACCTGGAGTTCCGCTGACAAACTCATGTGTTGCCTTGTAGGTTGGCGCTGGGGTGAATTCCCAGGCTCCTACGAAGTGTGCGTCTGCTCCATTGATGGTTTCCGATGTCTTATTGTAGGACTTGAAGCTCCAAGTGCCTTCCGTGGTCTTAACTTCTGTTTGACTTGGTTGCATTGGCGTTGCTTGGCTACCATCTTTCAAGTCTGTTTGGTCTGCTGGAAGTAGGGTTTTCACTTCTTGTGGAAGCTCTTTGCCCGGGGTTCCACTGACAAACTCGTGCGTCGCCTTGTAAGTTGGCGCTGGAGTGAATTCCCAGGCTCCTACAAAGTGTGCGTCTGCTCCATTGATGGTTTCAGATGTCTTGTCATAGGACTTGAAGCTCCATGTACCTTCCGCGGTCTTAACTTCTGTTTGACTTGGTTGTGTTGGCGTTACTTGACTGCCATTAGGTAAATTCTTTTCTGTTGCTGGAAGCAAGTCTTTCACTTCTTGTGGCAACTCTTTACCTGGAGTTCCACTGACAAATTCATGGTGTTTTTCGTAAAGAAGAGCAGTGCTCACCTGATTAGAAGGAGCTGATAAGTTATCAACATGCAAGGTTACAGTATTGTTAATTTTTTCAGGTCCTTTTTCTTCCACTTTTTTGTTGGTAGCTGTTTTATAAGTGATAATAATCTCAGCGGCAGAATTTGATTTTATGTATTCAGGTGTCATTTTAACAGTAACTGTTTGACCTGACTTCTCGATCGTATAGTCACGTCCTTCTTGCAGAGTCACTCCACCTGATTCAACTTTAAGTTCTTTATAGTCCAAGCGATCATCAAAATTTTGAACCATTTCAATAGATGATGGAGCTGCTAAAAGGTCTTTACCTGGAACCGGAACTTTAAAAGTAGCCTTATAAGTTACATCCTGCCCCTCTTTAGCTGGAATCTCAGTTGGTTCCACCTCGAGAACTGGACTTGGGTCAAGCTTTTCAACATACAATCCAAATACAGCAGAACAGGTTTCCGTAGATGAATAACCAAAATTCATGCTGTTACTATTTGAACGAAGCGCTAAACCTGAAACATTGTTTTCATAGTAACTACCTCCCGTTATTTGAGTGGCAATCCATGAAGTACGGTCACTTGTTTCTTCCTGTTGCAAGACATTGGCATTGTTCATTAATCGAAGGTTCACATCATTCTTATAGTTTTTTACATAGAAAGTTTCCTTCAAATTGTTTGCATCAATTGCATCAATATCTGTTGGTTTCATGACCAATTTCAAGTCTGTTTCTGTTCCATCAGCATAACGAATTTCTGCTGTAACATCAGCATCAATCCAAAACGCTTTATTCATGATGTAGTCATGATTCGCATCCACATAAGGAACATTCCCAATTTCGAAAGCACTACTTTCCCATAATTCAGAAATTGAGAAAAATTCGACAGTAGATTTTTGAGCACTATTCATTTCAGACTCTGCTTGAGCAGTATTTAGATAGTGAAGAGTTACCTTATTAAATTTTAAATAAGCATCTACTTGCTTACCGTGAACGTTACCAATATTTGTGAATTTTAGAGATAAAGGATTTTCAAAAACTTGATCTTGCTTTTTACTTTTATCTACTTTGAGAGTAAAGTTTTCCATCTCACCTGGATAAGCACCCCCACTTAGATATTCATAATGGGGATTCGATAGATGAAACTGATCAACAGACTGTGATTTAGATAAAACACTAGCATTGTTAATATTTAAATTAAACTTACGAATATCCAAGGTAGAGATATCCGTTCCATTTTTAATCTCTTCTAATGCAGCATAAGACTGAACCGGAAGAAGAAAAATAGAAAAAAGTAAAACGACCAGGCCGATATAAGCCTTTGTTTTTCTACCTAAATTAGTAGAAAACGGCACTTTCATGCCTCTTCTCCATTTCATAATTAACCTCCAAACTAAAAATGATTTGTATACAATCATTTTAAAAAGAAATGTTCACCTCATTCTAACACAAAAAGGGGGCAATTAAAAGTAGATTATAGATAAAAATTTATTATTTTGTATTTCCAGACTGTCAATTTTCGGTGAGAATAATTAAAATATCAAAATTTCAGAACAGGCGTTTACACTATGTAAATAGCCTTTTTATTGTTGAACCTATTATCACTCCATGAGTTTCATAATGTGCTCATACTACACATAAACATTAATATATTTAATTTTTTATAAAAAAGAACCCAAGAATAAATTCTGGGTTCTTTTTAGTATTTCTCGTACAAAAGATGCTTTTGTACAATTAGAGAGCCTTAGTCTTTCTTACGAAGGACAAAAGCAGCTAGACTTGCAAAGGCAAGACCGATGACTGAAAGAAGACTAGATACTGCTGTACCTGTGCTTGGTAGAGCTTTCTTATCTTGACTTGCAGTTTCTTCTTTCTTAGTGCTTTCGGCTTGGTTTCCTGTTGTTGCAGGATCCTTCTTATCACCGTTGGTTGTTGTAGAAGCTACTTTCTTAGTTCCTACTTCAACGATCTCATCTACGGCTGGAGTTGTGATTGTGTTTGATTTCTCAACACGACCTGTCTCTTTTCCATCTGTGTAAGTCACTGTATAAACAATGGTGCGAACACCTTTTTGGCCAGCTGTTTTCACTCGGCGAGTTCCTTCTGGAAGATCTGGATTTGTTACTTCCTTAGTTTGGAAAGCAACTTCTTCTGTCTTGGTCTCTTCCTTAGTCGTTACAACTGGGGCTACTACTTTCTTAGTTCCAACTTCGACAATCTTATCTACTGCTGGAGTGGTGATTGTGTTTGATTTCTCAACACGACCTGTTTCAACGCCATCTGTGTAAGTCACTGTTTCAACAATCGTACGAACACCTTTTTGGCCAGCTGTTTTCACTCGGCGAGTTCCTTCTGGAAGATCTGGATTTGTTACTTCCTTAGTTTGGAAAGCAACTTCTTCTGTCTTGGTCTCTTCCTTAGTCGTTACAACTGGGGCTACTACTTTCTTAGTTCCAACTTCGACAACTTCGTCTACTGCTGGAGTGGTGATTGTGTTTGATTTCACCTCGCGGCCTGTTTCTTTTCCGTCTGTGTAAGTGACAGTTTCAACAATGGTACGAACACCTTTTTGACCAGCTGTCTTCACTCGGCGAACACCTTCAGCTAAGAGTGCATTTTCAACCTCACGAGTCTGGAAGGCAACTTCTTCAGTTTTGGTTACTTCCTTAGTGGTTACAACAGCTTTTGAACCGGTATAAGTAATCTTGTTTTTGGCTACTTTCTTGGTCTTGCGTGAAACTTCTTTACGAGATTTTTCAACACCATCCACTTTTGTCACTTCATAAGTGACTTCATCGATACCTTCTTCACCTTCTTCAACACGCGTTTGGCCTTTATCCAGTACTGGGTCTACTCTCGTTTCTTCTTTGAAAGCAACTTTTTCCTCTACAGTCACTGTTTCTTTGGTTTCTACACCTGTTTTCTTAGTTCCAACTTCGATGATTTCTTCTACTGGTTCTTTGGTAACTTTCTCGCTTTTCTTAGTACGAGCTGTTTCTTTACCATCTGTCAGTGTGATATCCCAAGTAATGGTCTTAGTACCTTTAACACCCGCTTGTTTCACGTTGCGAGTACCTTCTGCAAGATCGGCATTGTTTTCGGTACGAGATGCATAAGGAATCTCTTCTGTTGTAGTGATTTCTTGATGCTCAACTTTTGGTTCCGCTGGTTGTTCCGTCTTACCGGCCAACAAAGCTTCAGCCTTGGCTTTCAACTCATTGTAGCGAGCTTCATATGCCACAAAACCTTTTTGACCTTCTGGACTCTTCATTGCCTTCTTTGCGGTAGGAAGGTAGTTAGTAGCTTCCGACAAACTATCTTCTAATCCAGTTTTGTTGTCTTCATCATTAGGATTAGCTTTATAGTCAGCGATGAAAGCCTCTAGATCATTCAGTTTATTAAATCGGAATGACTCTCTCTTGGCCATCTGGAATTTCTTCATCTTCCGCCGGTGTTTCTTCTGCATGCACTGTTGGAATTTGATATAGATCTGGAGCTACATGATAAGTTGCTACTCCAAGAGCGTTTAAAGCAAGTATTGAAATCCCTAACTTTAATAATTTTTTTCTACTCATTCTTTTTCCCTTAATTCATTTAATATATAGTAAGGAAGAGAGGAAATATTTCTACTCTCCTCTTACTATATGATACTAACGTTCAGCTTTACGCTTCCAAACTAGAAGTCCAGCAAGTCCTAGAGCTAGGGCAGCAAGTACTCCAAAGATTGAAGATGCTTCAGAACCTGTATTTGGCAAGTTTTTGCCTGGATCTTTTGGTGGAACATTCCCAACAGGAGTTGGTTTTGTTGGCTCCTCCGGTTTAGGTGGGAACACCATAACTGTATTGGTAGGCTGTGGATTATGGTTAAAGCTTACTTTAGCTTTATTAGGAACACCAGCAGCGAATTGTGTAAAATCTGTTCCTTCTTTGAAGTTAGTGTAAAGTACAAGACGTACGGTACTTCCCTTCAAGGCTTCAAGAACATCCTTGTCGCTGATTTCAAAAGTCACAACATTGCTAGTTTCATCGTAAGTAACAGTAGCAATTGCTTCTAAATCTTTACCTACTAATTCACCACGATCATTTGAAGACTTACTCAATTTATCAATAGCTGCTTGAAGCTTGGTTTGAGCTTCTTTTAGTTTCTTGATTTCATTTTCGAGTTTCTCTTGTTGTTGTTTCTTATCAGCTGGTGCCAATTCTGCTTCTTTCTCAGCTGGTGCTTGAAGTTTAGCCAAGTTTTCTTCAGCTGCTTTCAACTCTGCTTCCAAGCTTACAAGATCTTGACTTGGCTCGCTAGTTGCAGGTTTCTTATCTTCTGTTGCAGAAGAATCAGATGTAGCTGGAGTTGTTTCTTCAGTAGCTGTTGCTGGAGTAGCTGGTGTTGTAGTTTCAGCTGGTTTAGCTGGCTGCGCTGCCTTAGCTGCTTCCAACTTCGCTTTCAATTCAGCTACTTTAGCTTCCGCTGCCTTGAGTTCTTCCTTCTTACCAGTCTCTGTTGAAGTCTCTTCTGTTGACTTGCCTGTCAAAGCTTTGAGTTCTTTCTCTGCTTGATCAAGTTGAGCTTGAAGAGTTGCTTTGATCTTGTCAAACTGAGCATTTTCAACTTTAAGAGCGATACGGTCTTTGTTGACTTTCAAGACTGAATTGATTTCATCCGTGATTGTAAAACTAGTCAAGTCTGTCTTGATAAGACGACCATATTGATCCTTCTTAGCATTTCCGTTTTCATCTACAGGATCTGTTGGAACCGGTGTAGTAATATCGAATCGGAAGGTATCTAAAGCGTTTGGCAAGTGGTATTCTTTATCAGGTTTAGATCCATCTTCTGGTCCAACAGACTTAGCTGGTTCACCTGGTGTTGGATCAGTTGGTTTTTCTGGGTCACGTGGTTTCACCGTTACCGGTTTTGATTCCTTGCTGCCAGATTGACCATTGGCATCCTTGAAGTTAACACTTGCTTTGTTTGGTACCAATTGATCCTTATAAGGAGTCAAATCGCTATGCGCTTTGAGTTTAGCTGGGATGTACAATTGAATCTCTTTGAAGCCTTTTAGTCGAGCGAAATCTTTCACTTTTACAGTGACAGTGTTTCCTTCAACACTTGTTTCAAGAGCTCCATTTGCATCACGACCGTCCACATAGGCTACTGGTGTATCAGCGATTGCCAAAACAGATTCAAGTGTATCTGTTACGGTGAACTCTTTGTACTTATCAATATCTTTTGGTAAAGCTGTATTGACATTGTACATGTAAGGTGCATCGTATTCGACATCCAAGTGGTCCAAGGTACGGTTGATTTTCTTCGTAATTTCTGGTTCTGGTTCTTTTGGAACGATAACCGGAACTTTATTCGAATCTTTGTGTAGCCCTGGTCTATTTGGAATGTTTGCATCATAAGAAGCCGTATTTGGAACAGTGAATCCACGATCTGTTAGATATGGAGTCAAATCAGCTCCCGCTTTAATCTTAGCAGTGAAGCTCAATTCAACTGCTTGACCGCCATTGGCTTTCACTTGTTCTTCTGTAAGGGTCAAGGTAATGGTTTGACCTTCTACCTTGATTTGACTGGCATCAAGAGCTTGACCATTCAAGATTGCACTTGCTGAACCTGCATAATCAAGAACAGACTCAAGTGTATCACTTACACTGAAGGATGATACATCTGTTGGGACACTTGTTTTCACGTTGTATGTGAAAATTTGGTCACGATCAGCAAGTGTTTCTTCAGCTTTAGTATTGACATCTTTCTTGATCTCTGGCTCGTCTGGTGTTGGTGGCGTTACTGGGACTTCGTTAGAGTCTTTGTGCACACCTGGTTTGTGTGGGAAGCTTGCGTCATAAGAAGCCTTATTCGGAATCTGTGTACGGCCGTCTTCCTTCACATATGCGGACAAGTTCGCGCCAGCTTTGATCTTCGCGTCGAATGTTAATTCAACTGCTTGACCGCCATTGGCTTTCACTTGGTCTTCTGTAAGGGTCAAGGTAATCGTTTGACCTTCTACCTTGATTTGGCTTGCATCAAGAGCTTGACCATTCAATTTAGCACTTGAAGTGCCTGCGAACTCAAGAACGTCCACTAGGGTATCTGTGACTGAGAAGGCTGTCGCATCTTGCGCTACACTTGTTTTCACGTTGTATGTGAAGACTTCATCACGTTTTGCGAGAGTTTCTTCTGCCTTGCCGTTCACATCTTTCTTGATCTCTGGCTCGTCTGGTGTTGGTGGCGTTACTGGAACTTCGTTAGAGTCCTTGTGCACTCCTGGTTTGTGTGGGAAGCTTGCGTCGTAAGAAGCCTTATTCGGAATCTGTGTACGGCCGTCTTCCTTCACATATGCAGACAAGTTAGCGCCGGCTTTGATCTTAGCGTCGAATGTTAATTCAACTGCTTGACCGCCATTTGCTTTCACTTGTTCTTCTGTAAGGGTCAAGGTAATCGTTTGACCTTCTACCTTGATTTGGCTTGCATCAAGAGCTTGACCATTCAAGGTCGCACTTGATTTACCTGAGAACTCAAGAACATCTTCGATCTTATCGGTTACGCTGAAGGCTGTCGCATCTTGCGCTACACTTGTTTTCACATTGTATGTGAAGACTTCATCACGTTTTGCGAGGGTTTA
>NZ_CP016207.1:842797-951045 GCF_001683375.1 Streptococcus sp. oral taxon 064
AAAGATGGCTATGTCCGTGTCCGTGTGGATGGGGAAGTCTATGATGTGACCGAAGTGCCAGAGTTGTCCAAGAGCAAGCAACACAATATCGATGTTGTGGTTGACCGTATTGTTATCAAGGAGGGCATTCGTAGCCGTCTCTTTGACTCCATAGAGGCTGCCCTTCGTATCGCAGAAGGTTATGTCATTATCGACACTATGGACGATTCTGAGTTGCTCTTTTCTGAGCACTATGCCTGTCCAGTTTGTGGTTTTACTGTTCCAGAGTTAGAGCCACGTCTCTTCTCCTTTAATGCTCCTTTTGGCTCATGCAGTGAGTGTGACGGTTTGGGCATCAAGCTGGAGGTGGATGTTGACTTGGTGGTTCCTGATACCAGCAAAACTTTGTGTGAGGGAGCCTTGGCACCTTGGAATCCTATCTCATCCAACTACTATCCAAACATGCTAGAGCAGGCCATGACAGCCTTTGGAGTAGATATTGATAAGCCTTTTGAGGACTTGTCAGAAGAAGATAAAAACTTGATTCTTTACGGGTCTGATGGCAAGGAATTCCATTTCCACTATGAAAATGAATTTGGCGGTGTGCGCGATATTGACATTCCTTTTGAGGGAGTTGTCAATAATATCAAGCGTCGTTACCATGAGACTAACAGTGACTACACCCGTACCCAGATGCGACTCTACATGAATGAGCTGACTTGTGGAACCTGTCATGGCTATCGTCTCAACGATCAGGCCTTGTCTGTCCGTGTGGGTGGTGAGCAAGGACCACATATTGGTGAAATCTCAGATCTGTCTATCGCAGACCACTTGGAGTTGGTGAGCCAGCTGACCTTGTCTGAAAATGAAGCGATTATCGCCCGTCCCATTCTCAAGGAAATCAAGGATCGATTGACCTTCCTCAATAACGTAGGTCTTAACTATCTGACCCTGTCACGTTCGGCAGGAACCCTATCAGGTGGAGAGAGTCAGCGTATTCGCTTGGCAACCCAGATTGGGTCCAATTTATCAGGTGTCCTTTATATCCTGGATGAGCCGTCGATTGGTCTTCACCAGAGGGATAATGACCGCCTGATTGCTAGTCTGAAAAAGATGCGTGACTTGGGCAATACTCTCATCGTGGTGGAACACGATGAAGATACCATGCGCGAGGCGGATTATCTGATTGATGTTGGTCCGGGTGCTGGTGTTTTTGGTGGAGAGATTGTCGCTGCAGGAACGCCCAAGCAGGTGGCTCGCAACAGCAAGTCTATCACAGGCCAGTACTTATCAGGAAAGCGAGCGATTCCAGTACCAGAAGAGCGCCGTGCCGGAAATGGTCGTTTTATCGAAGTGACAGGTGCGCGTGAGAACAACTTGCAAAATATTACCGCTCGCTTCCCATTAGGAAAATTCATCGCGGTGACAGGTGTATCGGGTTCAGGTAAGTCGACCTTAATCAACAGCATCCTCAAAAAAGCCATTGCGCAGAAGCTCAACCGCAATTCAGACAAGCCTGGTAAATTCAAGACCATCACAGGGATTGAGCATGTAGACCGCTTGATTGACATTGACCAGAGCCCGATCGGACGGACGCCGAGGTCCAACCCAGCTACCTATACGGGAGTTTTTGACGATATACGAGACCTCTTTGCTCAGACAAATGAAGCTAAGATTCGAGGCTACAAGAAGGGGCGTTTCAGTTTTAACGTCAAGGGAGGTCGTTGTGAAGCCTGCTCGGGTGACGGAATCATCAAGATCGAGATGCACTTCTTGCCAGATGTTTACGTGGCTTGTGAAGTCTGCCACGGGACTCGCTACAACAGTGAAACCCTAGAAGTCCACTATAAGGAAAAGAATATCTCGCAGGTCTTGGACATGACCGTCAACGATGCGGTGGAATTTTTCCAACACATTCCGAAAATTCAACGTAAACTCCAGACCATCAAGGATGTAGGGCTGGGCTATGTAACGCTAGGGCAACCGGCTACCACCCTTTCTGGGGGAGAAGCCCAGCGTATGAAGTTGGCTAGTGAACTCCACAAACGCTCGACTGGAAAATCCTTCTACATTCTGGATGAGCCAACGACAGGGCTTCATACTGAGGACATCGCTCGCTTGCTTAAAGTCTTAGCTCGCTTTGTCGACGATGGAAATACAGTCCTCGTCATCGAGCACAATCTGGATGTCATCAAGACTGCAGACCATATCATCGACTTGGGGCCTGAGGGCGGTGTCGGTGGTGGAACCATCATCGCAACAGGAACACCAGAAGAAGTAGCGGCCAATGAAGCCAGCTACACAGGACACTATTTGAAAGGAAAGTTACATCATGAATAAACGTGTGCAAGCATTTCTAGCTAAAATGCAAGAAAAAGAACTAGATGGTATCATCATCAACAACCTTAAAAACGTCTATTATTTGACTGGTTTTTGGGGTTCAAATGGAACAGTCTTTATCAGCCATGACCGTCAGGTTTTGGTGACAGATTCTCGCTATATCATTGCAGCTAAGCAAGAAGTAACAGGTTTTGAGATTGTGGCTGACCGCGATGAATTGGCTGTCATTGCAGGCATTGTTAAGGATATGGGCTTGTCTCGCGTCGGTTTTGAGGACGAGATTTCGGTCTCTTATTACCATCGTATGCAGGCTGCTTTTGTAGGTTTGGACTTGTTTCCGCAGACTCAGTTTGTTGAAGCGCTTCGGATGATTAAAGATGAAGCGGAGATTGCGACTATTCGCAAGGCTTGTTATATCTCAGACCAAGCTTTCCGAGATGCACTTGACTTTATCAAACCAGGAAAAACTGAGATTGAAATTGCCAACTTCCTTGATTTCCGCATGCGGGAGCTAGGAGCGACAGGCTTGTCTTTTGATACCATTTTAGCAAGTGGCATCAACTCTTCTAAGCCCCACGCCCATCCAATGCACAAACCGGTTGAAGCGGGAGAAGCTATTACCATGGACTTCGGCTGTCTCTACGACCACTATGTCAGTGATATGACACGGACCATCTACCTCGGTCATGTCAGTGACGAGCAGGCAGAAATATACAATACGGTTCTGAAAGCCAACCAAGCTCTGATTGATCAAGCTAAGGCTGGCTTAGGTTTCCGTGACTTTGACAAAATCCCTCGTGATATTATCATCGAGGCAGGCTATGGCGACTACTTTACCCACGGTATTGGCCACGGTATCGGACTGGATATTCACGAAGAACCTTACTTTAGCCAAACTTCCAAAGAAGTCATTAAATCTGGTATGGTCTTGACTGATGAACCGGGTATTTATATTGAAGGTAAATACGGGGTTCGTATTGAAGATGATATCCTGATTACAGATAACGGTTGCGAATTGTTGACTCTGGCACCGAAGGAATTAATTGTTATTTAAGAAAATTATGATAAATCGTTGACTTTTATATTTTAAAGGTTTATACTGATAGACGAAAACGGTAGGTGAGGCTACCATAGGGATACGGATGACTACCGCAAAGCAGTGGAGACACTACTCGTTGGTCAACAGTCCTGGTCGCGAAGGCTAAGACTAAGCTCATTACATCGCCCTATGGAGTTAAAGCTTGAACGAAAAAACAGATAATTAGTTTTTTAATCCTGCCATTTTATGGTGGGATTTTCTACTGTTTTAGAACAAGGAAAGGAGACAAACGATGCAAATTGACGATCATCCAGAACCGCACATACACAGCCAATCGCTGATTTGTGTCGTTCTGCCCTTATAAAGTGATTGGTCTCTGTGTATGAAACACATCATTCATACAGATAGGAGAAACCAATGAAAACTACAAAAGAAAGATTAGCAACAGCTATTCACATACCTTTAAACGAAACTCTATCTTTTTATAAGACAAGTCTAACAGGCTTGACTGAGGAGCAGTTGGAGAAAAATCGTGACCTATATGGCGAAAACACCATCACCAAGGGTCAAGAAGACAGTATCCTCAAAAAGATTTACGAATCTATTATCAATCCATTTACAATTATCCTTCTGGTCATCGCTATGATTTCCATGGTGACCAATGTCTGGCTGGCGAAGCCTGGACAAGAAGATCCGACGACCTCTATCATCATCGTCGTTCTCGTTCTAATCTCTGGTGGCATACGCTTTGTCCAAGAATTGCGAAGTGACAAGGCTGCGACCAATCTATCAAAAATGATTGTGAACACTGCCACAGTTATTCGCGAAGGCCAGAGTTTAGAGGTCGCAATTGAAGATTTGGTCGTTGGAGATATAGTCAAGTTAAGTGCTGGGGACATGATACCAGCAGACCTCATTTTAATTGAATCACGTGATTTCTTTGTCCAACAATCTGGTTTGACAGGTGAAAGTGACTCGGTTGAAAAACTAGCCTTGTCAAAAATGAGTCAGTCAAATTTTGATAGTCTGCTAGAAGCAGAAGCGCTCGCCTTTATGGGAACTAATGTGATATCAGGAAGTGCCAAGGCTTTGATTCTAGCGGTCGGTGATGACACCATGATGGGAGAAATCGAGCAGACTCTCAATACCTATGACGAACCGACCTCTTTTGAACGGGAGATGAACAGCATCTCTTGGCTCTTAATCCGTTTGATGTTAGTCATGGTTCCCATCGTCTTTCTCTCCAATGGCTTGACAGATGGCGACTGGCTGGAAGCAGGTGTGTTTGCACTGAGTGTTGGTGTTGGATTGACACCTGAGATGCTTCCTATGATCATCACGGCTAGTTTAGCAAAAGGCTCCATTATCATGGCCAAGGAAAAAGTCGTCATCAAAAAACTCAATGCCATACAAGACCTGGGTGCTATTGATATCCTATGCACCGATAAAACCGGAACCCTTACCCAAGACGAAATTGTCCTTGAATATCCTTTGGATATACATGGAGATTTGGATTTGTCTGTGTTGAGACGGGCCTACCTCAATTCCTATTTTCAAACGGGATTGAAAAACTTGATGGACCGTGCCATTATCAGTAGAACTGAAAAAGAAGCTAAAGAACACGCTATTCTACAAAATTTGGATACTAGCTTCCAAAAAATAGACGAATTGCCCTTTGATTTTGAACGCAGACGGATGAGTGTCATCGTCAAGGATGAGAACGAAGTTGTTAGTTTGGTAACCAAGGGTGCTCTAGAGGAAATGCTTGCGATTTCAACCCATGTGGAATATCACGGTCAGATTAGCCCTCTGACGGATGATATCCGAGTGGAAATCTTAAAAGAAGTAGATCAACTTAATCAGCAAGGCTTGCGAGTCTTGGGAGTTGCCTATAAAACAGGCCTAAAAGAAGGTTTTGCTTACTCCGTTGAAGATGAAAAAGAGATGATTCTAACAGGTTATCTTGCCTTTCTAGATCCACCAAAACCATCTGCAGCACCTGCTATCCAAGCTTTGTTAGAACACGGTGTTCAAACAAAGATTTTGACGGGAGACAATGAAAAGGTAACCCAAGCAGTTTGCGAAAAAGTTGGTCTAGACGTTGATCAAATCTTGTTGGGTTCTGATATTGACGCCATGACGGACGAAGAGTTGGCTCAAGCAGTTGAGAAGGTGACTGTCTTTGCCAAACTCTCTCCGGATCAAAAAGCACGAATCATTTTACAAATCAAATCGAATGGACATTGTGTCGGCTATATGGGAGATGGAATCAACGATGCCCCTTCTATGAAAGTGGCAGATGTGGGGATTTCTGTTGATACAGCAGTAGATATTGCCAAAGAAACGGCTGATGTCATTTTGCTAGATAAGGATTTGATGGTGCTTGAAAAAGGTCTGGTTGAAGGACGCAAAGTCTATGCCAACATGACCAAATATATCAAGATGACGGTCAGCTCTAATTTCGGGAATATTCTGTCACTCTTAGTGTCTGGTATCTTTTTACCTTTCCTCCCTATGGCTCCGATTCACTTGATTGTGTTAAACCTCGTCTACGACCTTTCTTGCATTGCCTTGCCATTTGATAATGTAGATGAAGACTTTTTGAAGCATCCCCATAAGTGGGAAGCCAAGTCTATTACTCGTTTTATGATTTGGATGGGTCCGATTTCTTCTGCCTTTGATATTTTGACCTTTATCTTACTCTATTTTGTCATTGTTCCAATGGCGACAGGTCAAGCTTATGCTCACGGAGCAGAGGCTGCAACGGGCTTTATCATCTTGTTCCAGACAGGTTGGTTCATTGAATCCATGTGGTCCCAAACCATGGTTATCCATATGCTTCGTTCAGCAAAACTTCCTTTCTTACAAAGTCGTCCATCATGGTTTGTTCTTGGAACAACCTTGCTAGCAGCTAGTTTTGTGACCTTCCTTCCCTACTCTTCAATTGCTAGCCTGCTTCATTTAACCCCTTTGGAACCAATTTATTTCCTCTTTTTGCTTTTGATTATCGTTCTCTATATGATAAGTGTTACAGTTGTGAAACGATTGTATATCAAAAAATTTAAAAGTTGGTTATAAATTGATTTTGTCAAGAAAAAAGTACGAAAATCGCGAAAAAAGTTAATTTTTTTTAAAAATAGGTCGCAAGTCGGATGTTTTTTATGGTATAATAGACTAAACTGATAGTAACATGTAGCGAAAGGGGTAGGTACATGATCAAAATTTATACAGTCTCAAGTTGTACTAGCTGTAAAAAAGCGAAAACCTGGCTCAATGCCCACCAGTTAAGTTATAAAGAACAAAATCTCGGTAAAGAAGGAATTACAAGAGAAGAGTTATTAGATATTCTCACGAAAACAGATAATGGAATTGCCAGTATCGTTTCGTCAAAAAACCGCTACGCTAAGGCACTTGGAGTTGACATCGAGGATTTGAGTGTCAATGAAGTGCTCAACTTAATCATGGAAACACCACGGATCTTAAAGAGTCCGATTCTCGTTGACGAGAAGCGCCTACAAGTCGGCTATAAAGAAGATGATATCCGTGCCTTCTTGCCACGCTCTGTCCGTAATGTAGAAAATGCAGAAGCACGTCTACGTGCAGCTCTATAAAACATCAAGGCTGGGAGTGACTCCTGGCCTTGTTTGCTCTTTTGTTTTAAAATCATGTGAGGAATTATGAAAAAGTTACTAATTGCTAGTTTTGCTCTCCTCTTTTTGCTTGCGGGATGTGGGCAAAAAAAGGAAACTCCTGCTGCTTCCACAACAGCATCTGACCCCATCCAATCCAACCTTCCCGTTTTGGACAATGCCGAAAAGAATACGGTTGTCACCAAGACCTTGCTGATGCCGAAGTCAGAAAATGGAACGCAGCAGATTCAGACCATTACTTATAAAGGCAATCAGTTTTTGACCTTGACCATCCAGCAAAAACGACCTGTCGGGGATGAACTCAAGACCTTTATCTCTGAAAATGGCCTAGAGGAGACGCAAAAAGCGCTTCTAGAAGCGGAAGAAAAGGATGAGACCATCCAAGAGGCACGCAAACTAGCAGGATTCAAACTGGAAACCAAGCTACTCAGCGAGACAGAAATCCAGACGACAACGACTTATGATTTTCAAGTATTGGATGTCAAAAAGGCATCTCAGCTGGAATATTTAAAAAATATCGGCCTTGAAAATCTCTTAAAAAACGAACCTAGCCAATATATTGCAGATAGAGTGGCAAATGGGGCGACAGAACAATAGAAAATCCAAATTAATCGACTGACTTATTTGTAGAACGTCAGGGAATGTGCTATAATAGTACTATTCTAAGGAAAGAGGGTGTTAGAATGGGATTTACTGAAGAAACTGTACGGTTTAAATTGGATGATTCCAATAAGAAAGAAATTAGCGAAACGTTGACAGACGTCTATGCTTCTTTGAACGACAAGGGCTACAATCCGATTAACCAGATCGTCGGTTATGTATTGAGTGGTGACCCTGCCTACGTTCCTCGTTATAACAATGCGCGAAATCAAATCCGTAAGTATGAGCGTGATGAAATTGTTGAAGAATTGGTACGCTACTACCTTAAGGGACAAGGAGTCGATCTATAATCTATGAGAATTATGGGATTGGACGTCGGTTCAAAAACAGTAGGGGTGGCGATTAGCGATCCCCTAGGCTTCACCGCTCAGGGACTTGAAATCATCCAGATTAATGAGGACCAGGGCCAGTTTGGTTTTGACCGGATCAAGGAATTGGTTGACAGCTATAAGGTAGAACGCTTTGTAGTTGGTCTGCCTAAAAACATGAACAATACCAGTGGACCGCGGGTAGAAGCTAGTCAAGCCTACGGAGCAAAATTAGAGGAGCTTTTTGGTTTACCAGTAGACTATCAAGATGAGCGTCTGACGACTGTCGCTGCGGAACGTATGCTGATTGAGCAAGCAGATATCAGTCGTAACAAACGCAAGAAAGTTATTGATAAGTTGGCTGCTCAGCTGATTTTGCAAAATTATTTAGATAGAAAATTTTAAGACAGAGGAGAAACTATGTCACACGATCACAACCATGATCACGAAGAACGTGAATTGATTACACTTGTTGATGAACAAGGAAATGAAACTTTATTTGAAATCCTTTTGACCATTGATGGAAAAGAAGAATTTGGTAAAAACTATGTTCTGCTAGTGCCAGTTAACGCAGAAGAAGATGAAAATGGTGAAGTTGAAATCCAAGCTTACTCATTCATCGAAAATGAAGACGGAACAGAAGGCGAATTGCAACCAATCCCAGAAGACTCAGAAGACGAATGGAACATGATTGAAGAAGTCTTCAACAGCTTTATGGAGGAGTGATACAGTCTGGGAGACTGTATCACCCCAACTCCTAGAAACTAGAAAGAGTTGGAACATCCGGTGGATGTTTTTAGCCCTGCGCCAGAAATTAGAAACGCAGGAACGTCCGGTGGACGTTTTTAGCCCACGTTGAAATTCATAGTAGCTAGTGATTAGCTAACCAGGTAAGAGGTCGGGATTTTAGTCCCGACCTCGCTTTTTATTTGTAATCATACTTTGATGCGGTAGTTGATTGGACTTTTGTTAAGGAGACATGTATGTTTGAAGTAGAAGAATGGCTTCATAGTCGGATTGGTTTAAACTTTAGATCTGGACTTGGACGAATGCAACGAGCGGTGGATTTGTTGGGGAATCCTGAGAAGACATATCCTATTATCCATGTAACAGGGACTAACGGTAAAGGGTCAACTATTGCTTTTATGAGGGAGCTGTTTGTTGCTCATGGTAAAAAAGTTGGTACTTTTACCTCTCCTCATATCATCAGTATCCATGATCGAATCTGTATCAATGGACAACCGATCGCGGAGGAAGACTTTGTCCGTATAGCTAACCAAGTCAAAGAGATGGAGAAAACTCTCTTAGAAACGCATGATCAATTGTCTTTCTTTGAGTTGTTGACCTTGATTGCCTTGCTTTACTTTAAAGAGCAGGGAGTGGATTTGGTTTTGCTAGAAGTGGGGATAGGTGGTCTACTTGATACTACTAATGTCGTAACAGGAGAGATTGCAGTTATTACTTCCATTGGGCTAGATCATCAGGAGACCTTGGGCGATAATCTGGAGGAAATAGCCGAGCAGAAAGCTGGCATTTTCAAGGCTGGCAAGAAGGCGGTCATTGCCAAGCTTACTCCAGAAGCGGAGCTTGTCTGTCAAAATACAGCAAGAGAGTTAACTGTGGATCTCTATCAAGCTGGGCGAGACTTCTCCTTGAATGCTGGGGATTTTTCAAGTAGCCTAGCGAGTTTTTCACAACTTGAAATCAGTTTGGAAGGTGTTTATCAGCAAGAAAATGCTGCCTTGGCTTTGGAAACTTTTCTTCTGTTTATGGCGTCAAGAGGTGAAAGGGTCGAAGAAGTGCTTGTCAGACGGGCCTTGCAAGAGACCCACTGGGCAGGTCGATTGGAACGGATTCGTCCGCAAATCTACCTAGATGGGGCTCACAATCTGCCAGCCTTGACTCGTCTAGTTGAGTTTATCCAAGGGAAAATCCAGCAAGGTTATCAAATTCGCATTCTTTTTGGCGCCCTTAAACGCAAGGATTATCAGGGGATGCTAGGCTATCTATCTAAGCAGTTGCCTGAGGTGGAACTTAAGATAACAGGCTTTGACTACCAAGGCTCTCTGGATGAAAAGGATGTGGTAGCTTACGATTTGATTTCTTCCTATGGCGATTTTATCAGAGAATTTGAAGATAAGGCCAATGGCCAGGACCTGCTTTTCGTGACGGGTTCACTCTACTTTATCTCAGAAGTCCGAGCGAGTTTGGTAGGAAGCGACGAGATTAGTTGACCTTCTAGGTTTATGTTGCTATACTGTAGGTAGGATGTATATCTGGAAACGATTCCAGCAAAACATTGGCACAAAAGAAAGGAAATCGCTATGAAAACGAAAACATTCACACTTTCTATTGCTTCCCTAGCAATTCTTAGTCTTTTAGCAGCTTGTGGACCTAAGGCACAAGCCCCTACCCAGCAATCTGCTCAGCAATCATCTACTCAACAAGAATCATCTTCTAGCGCTACGACAAGTGCTAGTCAACCGCAGGCATCCTCAAGTCAGGACACTACTGTAGCTCAACCTACGAATATCGATGGTACCTATACTGGAAAGGATGAGAATGACCAAATCACTCTTGTTGTAACAGGTAAAACTGGTACATGGACTGAGGTCGAGCCAGATGGAGATAAGGAAATCAAGCAAGTCAGCTTTGAGCCAGAAAATCAACGTGTCATTATCGGTGATGATGTCAAAATTTACACGGTTAATGGTAATCAATTGATTATCGATGATATGGACCGAGAGGCATCTGACCGAGAGGTATTAACTAAGCAATAATGATTAAGTAAAAGTTCCAATGAGATGAAAGCTATCTTTTTGGAGCTTTTTTCTTGAAAAAAGGGTTGGGTGTTCTTTACTAACTTTTTACTTAAAACGCTTACAAATGTTTGTAAAACTTCTTATAAGGTCGTATACTTATAGTAAATAATCAATTAGCGCAGAGGCGCAGGAGGAAAAGCATATGGCTACATTTTACGTTCCGGCAGTTAACCTTATCGGTAAAGGTGTTGTAAATGAAGTAGGTCCGTATATCAAGGAATTGGGGTATAAGAAGGCCCTTTTGGTGACAGATAAGTTCATCGAAGGCAGTGATATTTTACCTAAGGTCCTAAAACCATTAGATGCTGAAGGGGTCGAATATGTGATTTTTAGCGATGTGGAGCCAAATCCGACTTGCAAGAATGTCACAGATGGAGTGGCTGCCCTGAAAGAGCATGGATGTGACTTCATCATCAGTCTTGGAGGAGGATCTCCTCAGGATGCGGCTAGCTGTATCTCTATCATCGCTACAAATGGTGGAAAACCACAGGACTACGAAGGTCTTCACAAGTCTGCTAAAAAAGGCTTGCCAGTGGTTGCAATCAATACAACAGCTGGAACTTCTGCAGAAATCACTATTAACTATGTTATTACTGACGAAGAGCGCAAGGTCAAGATGGTAATGGTTGATAAGAACAGCCTCGCCCTCATCTCTGTCAATGATCCAGAACTCATGCTTTCAAAGCCGAAAGGATTGACAGCAGCGACAGGTATGGATGCTCTTACTCACGCTGTCGAAGCCTTGGTAACACCAGGTGCTTATAATGTGACCAAGAAACTTTCTATCGGAGCGATTGAACTCATCAAGGAGTATCTTCCTCGTGCTGTGGCAAATGGCCAAGATATTGAAGCGCGTGAGGGTATGGTCAATGCCATCTTCCTCGGTGGTATGAGCTTTAACAATGCTGGTTTGGGTTATGTTCATTCTATGGCTCACCAACTCGGTGCGGTATATAACTTGCCACATGGTGTCTGCTGTGCCATGCTTCTCCCAGTTGTAGAACGTGAAAATGCCAAGCGTGTACCAGAAGCTTTCCGCAATGTGGCCAAGGCCTTGGGACTCCATGTTGAAGGGAAAACAGACCAAGAATGTGCTGACTATGCTATCGCTGAGATTGAGAAACTTTCTGAAACTGTTGGTATTCCGAAGAAACTCACTGAACTCGGTATCCAAGAAAAAGACTTTGACTTTGACTACCTTTCTAAGAATGCTTTGATTGATGCATGTGCGCCAGGCAATCCATTTATGCCAACTTTAGAAGAAACCATTGCTCTCTACAAAGAACTTTTTTAAAGACTAAGTAGAGTGGAAGGAACTTATTCTTCAAAATATAAATAATATTGGAAAGAACTATCATTTTGGTAGTTCTTTTTTTTAAAATTTGCTATCCTAGACATATGAGAAAAATCAAAATTGATGTGGTTGTAGTACCCTTAAGTGGGCATCTCTTCCCAACACTGAATTTACTTGCACCCTTGTTGAAGGATCCCTTGTATGAGATTCGATTATTTACAGGACCGCAACGAAAAACTGTAGCAGAGGAGATGGGATTCCGAGTGATTTCCATTTTAGAAAATTGTGTAGATGAGTTTGAGCGTGTAGCCAACAATGAAGGTCAATTAAACCTGTTTTCTGCTTATCGACAGTTGTCAGCTAGTCTTGATTTGATCAATGTGGTTTCAGATCAATTAGTGCAAGAGTGGCAGGAAAATAGACCGGATATTGTGATTGCGGACTTTATAACCCTCTCTGGAGGACTTGTTGCGGAACAGTTGAATATTCCCTGGATTACCACGATGGCGACACAGTTTGCCATTGAAACGACAGATGGACCGCCTTGTTTCTTTGGAGGATTGGGCAGTCCAAAAACATCTTTCCAATCTGGTCTGCAATGGCTAGGAAGAAAAGGGACTCGTTTAGGGAAACGAATCGTAAGCTTTTTATTGAGAGAACGATTGAAACGTTACGATTTTAAACTTTACAATCAGAAAGGTCAGGAAACCATCTATTCACCCTATTCCATCTTGGGAATTGGGATGAAAGAGTTGGAGCTGAAAAGTGGTTTTCCAGAGCACTACCTTTGGGTGGGACCTTTTGGCTCTTCGATTGAGAGGGCAGAAAATTATCCCCTCGATTTGTCTCCTTATGCAGGTTATAAGAAGGTCCTTGTCTCCTGTGGCACTCAGCTAGCATGGGCCAAAGACAATCTCCTCTGTCAGACACAACAATTGGCAGAAGCACATCCAGATTGCCACTTCTTTGTGACTCTGGGGTTTGGCGGACAAGACTTCCAATGTGAAGAGCTCATGGACAATGTTTCTGTGGTATCCTATCTTCCCTATAAGGAGTACATTCCTCAGATGGATTATGTGATTCATCATGGTGGTGCGGGTATTTTTTACCAGTGTATCATCTATGGTAAGCCTGCCTTGATTCTCCCCCATGACTATGATCAGTATGACTATGCAGTTCGTGGATTAGAGGCAGGGATTGCTTTGACTGCTAAACGAGAGGATACGGAAGCGATTGGACGCGCCTTTGATGAGTTGTTGGCTAGAGATGACTGGGCAGACTTGAACAAACTTAGTCGTGCAGCTCAAATCTATCAGCCAACAGAGATTCTGAAGAGCGAAATACATCGGCTCTTAGGGGACAAGGAGAAGTAAAAAATGAAGAAAGTATTGGTAACAGGTGCTACGGGCTTTCTAGGCAAGTATGTTGTTGAAGAGCTCAGTCAGCAGGGCTATCAGGTACGCGCTTTTGGACGCAATCGCAAGGTGGGTCAGTCTTTAGAGAACTCCTCTGTGGCATTTTTTCAGGGAGATTTGACCAAGCAAGAGGATTTAGCTCGGGCTTGTCAGGGGATGGACATGGTTGTGCATGCGGGTGCTCTTTCTACCGTTTGGGGTGCTTGGGAGGATTTCTACCAGACAAATGTCTTAGGGACCAAGTATGTTCTGGATGCTTGCCGAGAGGCTGGTATTCAGCGTTTGGTTTATGTGTCCTCGCCTAGCATCTATGCTGCGCCTCGAGATCAGCTAGCTATCAAAGAAAGTGCTGCGCCTCAGGAAAATAATCTGAACAACTACATTCGTAGTAAGCTGGCTTCGGAGAAGCTGTTTAAGGATTATCCCGATGTTCCGAGTATTATTTTACGACCTCGTGGGCTTTTTGGGATTGGGGATACCAGTATTTTGCCCCGAGTTCTCAAACTCAGTCAGAAGATTGGCATTCCCTTAATAGGAGACGGTCGTCAGCTTATGGATATGACCTGTGTGGAAAATGTCGCTCTGGCAATTCGCTTGGCACTAGAGACTCCTCAAGCTAGTGGCGAAGTTTATAATATTACCAATGGGGAATCAAGAACCTTTAAGGATTTGATTGAAGAAACCTTGAGAGAGTTGGGTTATCCAATAACATACAGAAAAGTGCCAGCTCCTCTTCTTTCAGTTATTGCTAGTAGTTTAGAGTTTCTGTATAAGGTCTTGAAACTCAAAGGTGAACCGCCTCTGACACGCTATACCTATTATCTGCTCCGTTATAGTCAGACGCTGGACATCAGCAAGGCGGAGCGAGACTTGGAGTATCGCCCTCAAATCAGTATTTCGGAAGGGATTGAACAATATGTCCAAGATTATCGAAAGCATTGATTATTTCCCAGCAGGCTACTGTACCAGCTACACAGGTTTGCTATTTAAGGGAGTCAAGAATCAAAAGATGACCTTTCCAGCAGGTGTTTTTCTTATCAAACACAGGGACAAGGGCTATCTCCTCTATGACACAGGCTATCATTACGATATTAAGACCCGGCTTCGCTATGGTTTCTATCGGCTAGGAACGCCCGTTCAAATGACGGAGAAGGACCAAATTTCACGTTTACTGGAAGCGAAGGGAATCAAACCAGAAGAAATTAACTATGTTCTTCTATCACACCTACATCCAGATCATCTGGGAGGAGCTAGTTTCTTTCCTCATGCAACCTTTATCTTGACAAAAGAAGTATATGAAGTCTACCAAAAACCCAAATTGAAAGACTTGATTTTCAAGGAGTTTTTACCTGCTTCTTTTGAGAAAAATCTAACCATTATCAGAGCTGACCAGCAAGTTTCAACTTTTCCCTATCGTCCAATTTGTGATCTTTTTGGAGATGGCAGTATCCTAGTAGCCTCTGTTGACGGGCATGCTAGGGGGCAAGCCTGTCTATATTTTCCAGACCTTAATCTCCTCATTGCAGCGGACCTCTGTTGGGGAATTGATCTCTTACCTTACACCAAGCAGATGCACCTGATTCCTTCCTTTGTTCAGGATAATAAGTCTGACTATATCAGGGGGACAGAGTTTCTGGAGGAAGTCTTAAAGGACGGTATCGAGGTAGTTGTTAGCCATGATCCTGTAGAAAGGATAGAGTCAATCTTACATGAAAAAAATAACCTTTCTTAAAACCTTTATCCAAACTCGATGGCTTCATCATTTCAAATCTCGAGAAGCTGTAGAAAACTATCAGAAAAAGCAATTAACTAACTATATAGACTTTTTAAAGCGAGAGTCGCCCTACTTTAAAAATGGAGTTCCTAGCAACTTTGACCATATGGACAAGGCTTTTATGATGGAACATTTCAATGAGCTCAACACCCAAGGAGTGGATCGTGATGAAGCCTTATCCTTAGCTATTGAAAGTGAGAAGACCCGTGACTTCACTGAACTTAAAGGGGAAGTAGCCGTCGGTCTGTCTTCAGGGACGTCTGGACATCGGGGGCTCTTTATCACAACAGAGAAAGAGCGAAGTATGTGGGCTGCGGCTATCTTGGCAAAGATGTTGCCCAAGGGGCAGCTTTTTGGACACCGCATCGCCTTTTTCCTGAGAGCTGATAATGAACTCTATCAGACCATCAATACAGCGCTCATTCGTCTAGAGTATTTTGATATTTTCAAACATACAGATGAGCATATCGAGCGACTCAACAACTATCAACCAACGATTATTGTGGCGCCAGCCTCGATGTTGATTGAATTGAGCAAGCGTCTTAAGGCTGGAGAGTTAGCCATTCATCCTCAAAAAATCGTTTCGGTGGCGGAAATCTTGGAAGATAGTGATAGAGGACGAATCGCAGAAGCCTTTTCACTATCCATCATTGATCAAGTTTATCAGGCGACTGAAGGTTTCTTAGCCTGCACTTGCTCAGCTGGCAATCTGCATCTCAACGAAGACATTATCTTTGTGGAAAAGCAGTATCTAGATGACCGCCGTTTCTATCCAGTGATTACGGACTTTAAACGAAGCAGTCAGCCTGTTTATCGCTACCAGCTCAATGATATCTTGGTTGAAAATCCGGAGCCTTGTCCCTGTGGCTCCTACTATACACGGATTGACAAGGTCGAAGGACGCTCTGATGATATCTTCTACTTTAAAGGGCAGAATGGCGGGCAGGTAACGATCTATCCAGACTTTATCAGGCGTTGTATCCTCTTTGTGGAGAATGTAGGAGATTACCAAGTTAAGCAACATTCCGAGAAATTAGTGGAAGTTTGTTTAAGCCGAAGAGATGAGGACGTAGAGACAGCAATTTTAGCACAGTTCCAACTCTTGGCCCAGCAAAAAGAGTTCATAGTTCCTCAAATCCAATTTTCAGATTATCACTGGGATATTAGCCGTAAACTCAAACGTATCCAACGTTTATGAAAGGAAGAAAGACAATGACAGAAGTAAAAAGACATGTAGAAATCGCAGGTTATGGCATTTGCCTTCCAAAGCATACAGTTCAATTTAAAGACCAGACCCGTTATCGTGTAGTTGAAAATGAAGAAACGCAACTCGACTTGGCAGAAGGAGCTATCCACCGTGCACTTGAACATGCAAATTTGGATATTAAAGATATCAATTGCCTTGTATCAGCTAGTGCAGTTGGTGTTCAGCCTATTCCTTGTACGGCTGCCTTGATTCATGAGCGCGTGGCAAAAGGACTCTCAATTCCAGCAATGGACATCAATACGACCTGTACCAGCTTTATTTCTGCTCTATCGACTATGTCCCACTTGATTGAGGCGGGCGAATACAATCGTGTCTTGCTTGTGTCTAGTGAGGTTGGTAGTTTAGGGCTCAATCCCAAGCAAAAAGAAAGTTTTGAACTCTTTAGTGATGGGGCAGCAGCCTTTATTTTCCAAAAAAGTCATCAGGAAAAAGGGGTCATTGCTAGTCTCCAACGTACTTGGTCAGAAGGGGCTCACGATACGGAGATTCGTGGAGGTCTGACTTCTTTTCAACCAAAAGAGTACTCTGAAGCGACGAAGACCAACTATATGTTTGACATGAAGGGGAAGAAAATCCTCCTCTTGTCTGCTCGTAAAATCCCAGTCATGTTTGAAGAGTTTCAAGAAAAAACACAGCTAGCCTTGGCAGACGTGGACTATATCATTCCTCACCAAGCAAGTCGTGCTCTTCCTTTGGTCATGGAAAAACTAGGTGTGGCTGAGGATCAGTACCTCAATCTCGTCACTGACTATGGAAATATGGTGTCAGTCTCTGTACCGTTTGGCCTGGCTTATTCTTTGGAGCATGGACTTATCAAGGAGGGAGATGTCGTCTACCTTATGGGGACTGCAGCTGGTATGACGGTCAATATGTTGGCTCTGAAATTGTAATAATCATCTAAACACGGAACGACTGGAACTTGAGCAAAGGTAAACGGTTGCTATCTACCCCTGAACTGAGGTATACTAGTAGAAACATTAGTTTATCAAGCAGTTAAGGAGAATGTTAGAAAAGAAAGGGGATGTATGACAGCTAGAAAAATGCAGCTACTCATGTCCAAATATGGTTTTAGTATTACCATCATGTTGGCAGAGTTGTTTATCGTCTTTGGTTTATTTCTCTATCTAGGGCAAATGGCTCCAATTGTCTGGATTATCCTGGTCATTTTAGTGAGTTTAGCGACCATTGTATCGATTGTCAATCGGTCTATGAATCCTGAGAGTAAGGTAACATGGCTGTTAGTAGCCTTTGTGCCAGTGTTTGGCCCATTGCTCTATATCATGTTTGGAGAGCGTCGTTTATCTAAAAAAGAAATGAAGCAGCTAAAGCAGCTCCAATCAATGGTTGATCGAGAGGACAATAGCAGAGCTCTCCGTTTGGAGTTAAAGGAACAAGACAAATCAGCTTACGGAGTTATCAAATCACTCCTTAGCATGGATACGAATGCCGATGTCTATGATCGAACGGATACACAATTTTTTGCATCTGGGGAAAGTATGTGGCATCAGATGCTAGAGGATCTCAAGAAAGCTGAGAAGTTTATCTTTCTCGAATACTATATCATCGAAGAAGGTTTGATGTGGAATAGTATTTTGGAGATTTTGGAAGAAAAGGCAGCTCAAGGAGTAGAGGTGAAGCTTCTCTATGATGATATTGGTTGTATGGCAACCTTGCCTGGAGATTACACCATCCAGCTTCGTGGTCGAGGGATTGAAGCCCACAAATTTAATAAGGTGATTCCACGTTTGACCGTTGCTTATAACAACCGTGATCACCGTAAAATCATGATTATCGATGGTCAAATTGCCTATACAGGTGGTATCAATCTGGCTGATGAGTATATCAACCATATCGAACGCTTTGGTTATTGGAAGGATAGCGGTATTCGTCTGGATGGACCGGCAGTTAAGGCTTTTACCAGACTCTTTTTATCTGCCTGGTATATCAACCGTGGAGAGATTAGTGATTTTGACCAATACCATCTTGAAAATCAGCCAAAAGATGGGATGGGGCTCTGTATTCCCTATAGTAGTGGACCAAAACCCATCTACAGAGCTCAAGTTGGAAAAACGGTCTACCAAAATCTTATCAATCAAGCTACAGATTACGTCTATATCACGACTCCCTATCTAATTGCTGACTACGATCTAACTGAAAGTATCAAAAATACAGCTCTGAGAGGGGTAGATGTGCGAATTGTGACACCGTGTATCCCAGATAAGAAGGTTATTCAGCTAGTTACTCGAGGGGCTTATCCAGACTTGTTATCTGCAGGAGTTCGTATTTATGAATACAGTCCGGGATTCCTTCATAGCAAGCAAATGCTTGTCGATGGAGAAGTGGCCACCGTGGGAACCATCAATTTTGACTATCGGAGCTTGCTTCACCACTATGAAAATGCCGTCTTACTTTATAGAACGCAGTCTATCATCGCTATTGAAAGGGACTTCGAAGAGATTTTTAAAGTTTCTCAAGAAATTTATCCCCACACCATCAAAACCAGCTGGTATCAAAGCCTGGTCAAGGAAATTGTCCAGTTGTTTGCACCCATGCTTTGACAATCAACCAAGATCTAGCCCAAGGCTGGATCTTTTTTGTTTTCTTACGAATAGATAAGTAAAGGAGAAAACCATGCTTAATCTAGAAGATGATGATTTTGTCAGAGAGTATAGTAACAGTCGATTCCACCGTTTTCGTGAAATCGAACGCTTTGCGTTATTGGATAAGAAATTCAGCAAATATCAATCCCAAGCTGACATTCCTGTAAGATTTTGATATACTAAAACAGATAAACTTAGAGGAGAAATTGAATGAACGTATACGGGAAAATAGATGAGAAACAAGAAGAATCTCATTACCAAGACTGGTCAGTGCCAGAAAAACGAGAAGGAGCTCCCATTCCCTTTTTTAGTATTTTGCTTTGGAGTTTAGTGGCCACAGCCATTTCGGTTGCCCTGCCTTTTATTTTTGGTTTAATCAGTCCGCAACAAAGTCAGGATCTTTATACCGGTTGGGCCTTGCATCAAAATGGTCAAATGTATACAGATTATTTTGGGACGGAGGGATTGCTCTATTATGTGCTAACCTACCTTTTTCAAGGTAGTATTCTGATTGCTTTGGTTGAGTGGTTGGCCTTGTTTGGAGCAGGTGTTTTTCTTTTTAAGGCTGCGAATACTCTTGTCGGCCAAGAAAAGGAAGCGAAGCGAGTTGTCTTTATTTTATACTTGCTTGTAGCTGGACTCGCTTTTGGTGGTGGCTATGCTCTTTTGCTAGCCCTGCCTTTCCTATTTTATTCATTGAGTATCGTTACAAATTATCTCGCTTTTCCAAAGGATGATAAAGGATTTGTACGAGTGGGGATGAGCCTTGCTCTCGCTTTCTTCCTTGCGCCAATCCCAACCGTCTTGTTTGCGGCTGTACTGGCCTTGGGGATTATCGGCTTTAATCTAGCTAAAGGTCACTTTGTTCATGGTCTATATCAGTTCTTTGCGTCAGCCCTAGGATTTTCACTCTTATTCTATCCTTTAGGCTACTATACAGTGTGGACAGGTAGTTTTGGAGATGCTATTAGCCAGACCTTGTATCCGGTAAATACTCTTAGCCTCTTTTCAAATTCGCATTTGCTTGAAAATGCAGCCTTCTATGGTTTGCTTGCTATTGGATTAGGTTCCCTTGGTTTGCTCTTTGCAGGCTTGTTCCAGTCAAAACCAGCCAAGCAATATGCCCTCTCAATTGCTACTAGCTTGGGATTGTTGATTTCTTTAGGAATCTTGATTCTCTCCCAAGAACCTATCAACGGTACTCGTCTTGTGGTGCTAATTCCTTTCTTGGTCTTGCTCCTTCTGACAGGAATCAAGGAAGATGTTTCGGAGGGAGGGAGTCGTCGTAGAAGAAGACGTGAGAAACAAACTTCTTTCTTTAAAGGAAATTTCTATCTACCACTGATTGCCCTTGCTTATCTCATTGTTCTTCCTATTGTGAGTCGTTACCTTTCTCACCCAACGACTTATCAGGAGAGAGACCGTCTTGCTAGCGTGGTCAAACAACAAACGAGTTCTGAGGATCGTGTCTATGCTTGGGATGATCGTCCTGATTTCTACCGTGCAAGTGAACGCTTGGCGCCGACTTCTCTATCAACTCCAACACTTTATACTGCAAGCGATGAAAATAAAACCAAACTGATGAATGACCTGAAAGAGAATCAACCGAAGATGATTGTGGTCAATCAAAAAGTTGCCTTGTGGTCAGATGTAGAGAGCTGGCTCAGTGAAAACTATGAGCTTGTTCAGACAAATACTAGCGAGTTCAAACTTTATAAATCCAAATAACAAAAAATCAATATCTTGTGGAATTTTAAAATTTTTAGGATTTTTAACACAAGATATTGATTTTTATTTTAAGAGTGGTATAATACTTCATAGAACAACATTTTAGAAAAGAGCATGGATATGATTGTATTAGAAGAAAAGCTTGCAACCGTTCCCACCTTGTTCGTTGAAAAACGAGATGGTAGACGAGTGGTGTTTGATGTAGACAAGATTGACAAGGCTCTCCACAAGGCGGCGGAAAAGGTTATGGACGTTACGCCTCTAGTAGAAAAACGCCTAAATGGTCTAGTTGAAAGAATCGTGACTGAAATTCACAGCCGCTTCCCTCAAGGTGTCAAGATTTATGAAATTCAAAATGTCGTAGAGCACGAACTCCTTGAAGCCAAAGAGTATGCACTAGCTGAGGAGTATATCACTTATCGGACACAAAGGGATTTTGAGCGCTCAAAAGCGACAGATATCAACTTTAGTATCCATAAACTTCTCAATAAAGATCAAGCAGTTGTCAATGAAAATGCCAATAAAGACAGCGATGTCTTCAACACCCAGCGTGATTTGACAGCAGGGATTGTTGGGAAGTCGATTGGGCTGCAAATGCTTCCTAAGCACGTAGCTAATGCTCACCAAAAAGGGGATATCCACTATCATGACTTGGACTACAGTCCCTACACTCCTATGACCAACTGCTGTTTGATTGATTTTAAAGGCATGCTAGAAAATGGTTTTAAGATTGGGAATGCAGAGGTAGAGAGTCCCAAGTCTATCCAGACTGCGACAGCTCAAATTTCTCAAATCATCGCTAACGTTGCTTCTAGCCAGTACGGGGGTTGCTCAGCTGACCGTATCGATGAAGTCTTGGCTCCGTATGCGGAGAAGAATTACCAAAAGCACCTCAAGGATGCGGAAGAGTGGGTCTTGCCCGAGAAACGGGAAGATTATGCTTGGAAGAAAACTCAAAAAGACATCTACGATGCCATGCAATCTCTTGAGTATGAAATCAACACCCTCTTCACTTCAAATGGACAAACACCTTTTACTTCACTAGGTTTTGGTCTAGGAACTAGTCGTTTTGAACGGGAAATTCAAAAAGCTATCTTGACCATTCGTATCAAGGGGCTTGGTTCAGAACACCGCACAGCCATCTTCCCAAAACTTATCTTTACGCTTAAAAGAGGCCTTAACTTGGAAGAGGGAACTCCAAACTATGACATCAAACAGTTGGCCCTCGAGTGTGCAACCAAGCGGATGTACCCAGATGTCTTGTCCTATGATAAGATTATTGAACTGACAGGTTCCTTCAAGGTTCCTATGGGTTGTCGCTCCTTCCTCCAAGGATGGAAGGATGAGAATGGCGTAGAGGTCAATTCAGGTCGGATGAATCTAGGTGTTGTGACGGTTAATCTGCCTCGTATCGCCCTCGAGTCTGAAGGAGATCTGAATAAGTTTTGGGAAATCTTCAACGAGAGAATGAACATTGCGGAGGATGCTCTGGTTTATCGTGTCGAACGAACCAAGGAAGCAACACCAGCAAATGCCCCTATCCTTTATCAGTATGGAGCCTTCGGCCGCTGTCTCGGAAAAGAAGAAAGTGTTGACCAACTCTTTAAGAATCGCCGTGCGACAGTTTCGCTGGGCTACATCGGTTTGTACGAAGTGGCTACAGTCTTCTTTGGAAATAGCTGGGAAAGCAATCCTGAAGCCAAGGAATTCACATTGGATATTATTCGCGATATGAAACGTCGTGTGGAAGAGTGGTCTGACCAATATGGTTACCATTTCTCTATCTACTCCACACCGTCTGAAAGTCTGACAGATCGCTTCTGTCGCTTAGACACAGAGAAGTTCGGTTCTATTCCTGACATCACGGATAAGGAATACTACACCAACTCGTTCCACTACGATGTCCGGAAAAATCCAACGCCGTTTGAAAAATTAGACTTTGAGAAAGTTTATCCAGAAGCAGGTGCGTCAGGTGGTTTCATCCATTATTGTGAGTATCCAGTTCTTCAACAAAATCCTAAAGCCTTGGAAGCTGTTTGGGACTATGCCTATGACCGTGTCGGCTATCTAGGGACCAATACTCCGATTGATCGTTGCTACAAGTGTGACTTTGAAGGGGATTTTGAACCAACTGAGCGAGGCTTTGCTTGTCCCAACTGTGGCAATAGCGACCCTAAAACAGTAGATGTGGTCAAACGTACGTGTGGTTATCTGGGAAATCCTCAAGCGCGTCCGATGGTTAATGGACGCCACAAGGAAATCGCTGCGCGTGTCAAACACATGAACGGTTCAACTATTAAAACAGCCGGACATGAAGTAACAAATTAGAAGGAAACGCAATGGGGAAATACCAATTAGACGATAAGGGACGCGCACAAGTGACCCGTTATCACGAGAAACACTCGAAAGGTGGGACAGGTAAAAAAGAACGCTTGCTCAACCTCAGAGAACAGTTTTTAAACAAGAGCAAGAAAAAATAAAAGTGAGAGTCTGCTCTCACTTTTCTCTTAGGTGGGATGGGAATATGGAACTACGCAGACCGATATTGGCAGATAAAGAAACAGTTTTAGAGATGATGGCAGAGTTTGAACAGACTCAATCAGCCCACGATGGCGGGTTTTGGGATGCTGAGAATTTTGTTTATGAAGAGTGGCTAGAAGAAAATCTTCAAGCGGAAGCGGGACTCAATATTCCTGAAAACTGGGTTCCTGCTATCCAGCTGATTAGTTTTGACGTAGCAGGCCAGGCTCTTGGCTTTCTCAACCTTCGTCTCCGATTAAATGACTACTTACTAGAAAATGGTGGCCATATCGGCTATTCCGTTCGCCCCTCTGAAAGAGGCAAAGGTTATGCCAAAGAAGCTCTCCGACAAGGCTTACAAGTCGCCAAGGAAAAGAACATCAAAAAAGCACTTGTGACCTGTAGTACGGAAAATCCTGCTAGTAGGGCGGTGATTGTGGCAAATGGAGGACTCTTTGAGGATGTTCGCAATGGCGTAGAACGTTACTGGATAGATTTGGAGTAAAAGGATGACATGGAATACACCAAAACCAGGTGAATGGAAAAGTGAGGAGCTTAGTAAAGGGCGAATCATTGATTACAAGGCTTTTAACTTTGTCGATGGAGAAGGTGTGCGCAACTCTCTCTATGTATCAGGTTGCATGTTTCACTGCGAGGGGTGCTATAATGTTGCGACTTGGTCTTTCAACGCAGGCATTCCCTATACGGCAGAATTAGAAGAACAAATCATGGTAGACCTTGCCCAGCCCTATGTTCAAGGATTGACCTTGCTGGGGGGAGAACCTTTTCTTAATACAGGTATCCTCTTACCTCTCGTTAAGCGAATTCGAAAGGAATTGCCAGACAAAGACATCTGGTCCTGGACGGGCTACACTTGGGAAGAAATGATGCTGGAGACTCCAGACAAATTGGAACTCTTGTCGCTGATTGACATCCTTGTCGATGGACGGTATGATAAAAGCAAGCGCAATCTTATGCTCCAGTTTCGAGGGTCTTCTAATCAACGAATTATCGATGTGCAAAAATCTCTCAAACAAGGTCAAATAGTGATTTGGGACAAACTTAATGACGGAAAAGAAAGCTATGAGCAGGTGAAGAGAGAATGAAGAAAAAAGACCTGATAGAACAACTGGTTTCAGAGATCGAAACGGGAAGAATTAGGACGCTAGGGATCTACGGTCATGGGGCTTCAGGTAAATCAACCTTCGCTCAGGAATTACATCAAGCCCTAGATTCCACTACAGTAAATTTACTAGAAACAGATCCCTATATCACTTCAGAACGTCACCTGGTAGTACCAAAGCAAGCACCAGATCAAAAGGTGACAGCTTGTCTGCCTGTAGCACATGAACTGGCAAGTTTACAGAGAGATATTCTCGCCTTGCAGGCAGGTATGGATGTCTTAACAATCGATGAACCGTGGAAGGCTAGCGAGGTCTTGTCTGGAGCCAAACCAATTCTGATTGTTGAAGGGATGTCTGTGGGATTTCTACCCAAGGAACTCTTTGACAAAACTATCTGTTTCTACACGGATGAGGAGACCGAATTAAAGAGGCGCTTAGCTCGAGATACGACTATGAGAAATCGGGATGCATCTTTTGTATTGGCTAGCCATCAGATGAGACGGGAGCAGTATCTGCGATACTATAGAGAAAACGAGTCTAAAGCGGACATTTTAGTAGATCAATCAGAAGATACATTCAAGGTCAAAATGACACACATTATATAGAAGAAAAGACGGTTTTTTATAGATATAAATCCGTAATCTTGGAAAGATGAAAAGAGAAAACAGTTTCATCTTAAAAAAACGAAAAAAAGCTCACAAATCCCTTGCAATCGTAGGGGCTTTGTGTTATTCTATTATGGTGCTGTAAATTACAGCCTTAGCTTTGATGCAAGAGGTTGCGACACGCTCGGTTGCATTGCCACGCAACGCGCGTCGGTTTTCTTGTGGAGCTAGCCTATTATCTTAAATAGACGAAAAGGAGAAAAAGATGGCAAACAAAAAAATCCGTATCCGTTTGAAAGCTTACGAACACCGTACGCTTGACACAGCGGCTGCAAAAATCGTAGAATCAGCTACTCGTACAGGTGCACAAGTTGCGGGTCCAATCCCACTTCCAACTGAGCGTAGCCTCTACACAATCATTCGTGCGACTCACAAATACAAAGACTCTCGCGAACAATTTGAAATGCGTACACACAAACGTTTGATCGATATCGTTAACCCAACTCAAAAAACAGTTGATGCGTTGATGAAATTGGATCTTCCAAGTGGTGTAAACGTAGAAATCAAACTTTAATCTAAAATATAAAAGAGCAGAGGCTGGTGTTTCAATTTAATTGAACACGGGCTAAACTCGGTGTGAAAAAGATAAACTTCCTAGTGTCTGTTAGACACTGCGTCAGTTTCCTATTTTCACTTTGAGTTTGACGCCCTTTGTATCTTAGACTTGAGCATAAAAAACGCTCGTTAAAAACTTTTTGAATAAAAAATATAGAAAAGGAACTATTTTCTCATGACAAAAGGAATCTTAGGGAAAAAAGTGGGAATGACTCAAATCTTCACTGAAGCTGGCGAATTGATCCCTGTAACAGTTATTGAAGCAACTCCAAACGTTGTTCTTCAAGTTAAAACTGTTGAAACAGACGGATACAACGCTATCCAAGTTGGTTTCGATGACAAACGCGAAGTATTGAGCAACAAACCTGCTAAAGGACATGTAGCGAAAGCTAACACGGCTCCTAAGCGCTTCATTCGTGAATTCAAAAACGTTGAAGGCTTGGAAGTTGGTGCTGAAATCACAGTTGAAACATTCGCAGCTGGAGACGTTGTTGACGTAACTGGTACTTCTAAAGGTAAAGGTTTCCAAGGTGTTATCAAACGCCACGGACAATCACGTGGACCAATGGCTCACGGTTCTCGTTACCACCGTCGTCCAGGTTCTATGGGACCTGTTGCACCTAACCGCGTATTCAAAGGTAAAAACCTTGCAGGACGTATGGGTGGCGACCGCGTAACAATTCAAAACCTTGAAGTTGTACAAGTTGTTCCAGAAAAGAACGTTATCCTTATCAAAGGTAACGTACCAGGTGCTAAGAAATCTCTTATCACTATCAAATCAGCAGTTAAAGCTGGTAAATAATAAAGAAAGGGGAAATCAGTCACAATGGCAAACGTAACATTATTTGACCAAACTGGTAAAGAAGCTGGCCAAGTTGTTCTTAACGATGCAGTATTTGGTATTGAACCAAATGAATCAGTTGTGTTTGATGTGATCATCAGCCAACGCGCAAGCCTTCGTCAAGGAACACACGCTGTTAAAAACCGCTCTGCAGTATCAGGTGGTGGACGCAAACCATGGCGTCAAAAAGGAACTGGACGTGCTCGTCAAGGTTCTATCCGCTCACCACAATGGCGTGGTGGTGGTGTTGTCTTCGGACCAACTCCACGTTCATACGGCTACAAACTTCCACAAAAAGTTCGTCGCCTAGCTCTTAAATCAGTTTACTCTGAAAAAGTTGCTGAAAACAAATTCGTAGCTGTAGATGCTCTTTCATTTACAGCTCCAAAAACTGCTGAATTTGCAAAAGTTCTTGCAGCATTGAGCATCGATTCTAAAGTTCTTGTTATCCTTGAAGAAGGAAATGAATTCGCAGCTCTTTCAGCTCGTAACCTTCCAAACGTGAAAGTTGCAACTGCTACAACTGCAAGTGTTCTTGACATCGCAAATAGCGACAAACTTCTTGTCACACAAGCAGCTATCTCTAAAATCGAGGAGGTTCTTGCATAATGAATTTGTATGATGTTATCAAAAAACCTGTCATCACTGAAAGCTCAATGGCTCAACTTGAAGCAGGAAAATATGTATTTGAAGTTGACACTCGTGCACACAAACTTTTGATCAAGCAAGCTGTTGAAGCTGCTTTCGAAGGTGTTAAAGTTGCCAACGTTAACACAATCAACGTAAAACCAAAAGCAAAACGTGTTGGACGTTACACTGGTTTTACTAACAAAACTAAAAAAGCTATCATCACACTTACAGCTGATTCAAAAGCAATCGAGTTGTTCGCTGCTGAAGCTGAATAATCTAAGGAGGAAATATCGTGGGAATTCGTGTTTATAAACCAACAACAAACGGTCGCCGTAATATGACTTCTTTGGATTTCGCTGAAATCACAACAAGCACTCCTGAAAAATCATTGCTTGTTGCTTTGAAGAGCAAGGCTGGTCGTAACAACAACGGTCGTATCACTGTTCGTCACCAAGGTGGTGGACACAAACGTTTCTACCGTTTGGTTGACTTCAAACGTAACAAAGACAACGTTGAAGCAGTTGTTAAAACTATCGAGTACGATCCAAACCGTTCTGCAAACATCGCTCTTGTACACTACACTGACGGTGTGAAAGCATACATCATCGCTCCAAAAGGTCTTGAAGTTGGTCAACGTATCGTTTCAGGTCCTGAAGCAGATATCAAAGTCGGAAACGCTCTTCCACTTGCTAACATCCCAGTTGGTACTTTGATCCACAACATCGAATTGAAACCAGGTCGTGGTGGAGAATTGGTACGTGCTGCTGGTGCTTCTGCCCAAGTATTGGGTCAAGAAGGTAAATACGTTCTTGTTCGTCTTCAATCTGGCGAAGTTCGTATGATTCTTGGAACTTGTCGTGCTACAGTTGGTGTTGTCGGAAACGAACAACATGGACTTGTAAACCTTGGTAAAGCAGGACGTAGCCGTTGGAAAGGTATCCGCCCAACAGTTCGTGGTTCTGTAATGAACCCTAACGATCACCCACACGGTGGTGGTGAAGGTAAAGCACCAGTTGGTCGTAAAGCGCCATCTACTCCATGGGGCAAACCTGCTCTTGGTCTTAAAACTCGTAACAAGAAAGCGAAATCTGACAAACTTATCGTTCGTCGTCGCAACGAGAAATAATAGTAAACTAGTCGCCTAAGCAACTAGGAAATCCGCCAGCTCGGTAGCGCTCCATGTGAGCGCAAGCCGCTGTGGTACAACATTTAAAGGAGAAAATATAAAAATGGGACGCAGTCTTAAAAAAGGACCTTTCGTCGATGAGCATTTGATGAAAAAAGTTGAAGCTCAAGCTAACGACGAAAAGAAAAAAGTTATCAAAACTTGGTCACGTCGTTCAACGATCTTCCCAAGTTTCATTGGTTACACTATTGCAGTTTATGACGGACGTAAACACGTACCTGTTTACATCCAAGAAGACATGGTAGGTCACAAACTTGGTGAATTTGCACCAACTCGTACTTACAAAGGTCACGCTGCAGACGACAAGAAAACACGTAGAAAATAAGGAGAACATAAATGGCAGAAATTACTTCAGCTAAAGCAATGGCTCGTACAGTACGTGTTTCACCTCGTAAATCACGTCTTGTTCTTGACAACATCCGTGGTAAAAGCGTAGCCGATGCTATTGCAATCTTGACATTCACACCAAACAAAGCTGCTGAAATCATCTTGAAAGTCTTGAATTCAGCTGTAGCTAACGCTGAAAACAACTTTGGTTTGGACAAAGCTAACTTGGTAGTATCTGAAGCATTCGCAAACGAAGGACCAACTATGAAACGTTTCCGTCCACGTGCGAAAGGTTCAGCTTCACCAATCAACAAACGTACAGCTCACATCACTGTGGCTGTTGCAGAAAAATAAGGAGGTAACATCGTGGGTCAAAAAGTACATCCAATTGGTATGCGTGTCGGCATCATCCGTGATTGGGATGCCAAATGGTATGCTGAAAAAGAATACGCGGATTACCTTCATGAAGATCTTGCAATCCGTAAATTCGTTCAAAAAGAACTTGCTGACGCAGCAGTTTCAACTATCGAAATTGAACGCGCAGTAAACAAAGTTAACGTTTCACTTCACACTGCTAAACCAGGTATGGTTATCGGTAAAGGTGGTGCTAACGTTGATGCACTCCGTGCAAAACTTAACAAATTGACTGGAAAACAAGTACACATCAACATCATCGAAATCAAACAACCTGATTTGGATGCTCACCTTGTAGGTGAAGGAATTGCTCGTCAATTGGAGCAACGTGTCGCTTTCCGTCGTGCACAAAAACAAGCAATCCAACGTGCAATGCGTGCTGGAGCTAAAGGAATTAAAACTCAAGTATCAGGTCGTTTGAACGGTGCAGATATCGCCCGTGCTGAAGGATACTCTGAAGGAACTGTTCCACTTCACACACTTCGTGCAGATATCGATTACGCTTGGGAAGAAGCAGATACTACATACGGTAAACTTGGTGTTAAAGTATGGATCTACCGTGGTGAAGTTCTTCCAACTCGTAAAAACACTAAAGGAGGTAAATAACCAATGTTAGTACCTAAACGTGTTAAACACCGTCGTGAATTCCGTGGAAAAATGCGCGGTGAAGCAAAAGGTGGAAAAGAAGTAGCATTCGGTGAATACGGTCTTCAAGCTACAACTAGCCACTGGATCACTAACCGCCAAATCGAAGCTGCTCGTATCGCCATGACTCGTTACATGAAACGTGGTGGTAAAGTTTGGATTAAAATCTTCCCACACAAATCATACACTGCTAAAGCTATCGGTGTGCGTATGGGATCTGGTAAAGGGGCACCTGAAGGTTGGGTTGCACCAGTTAAACGTGGTAAAGTGATGTTCGAAATCGCTGGTGTATCTGAAGAAATCGCTCGCGAAGCGCTTCGTCTTGCAAGCCACAAATTGCCAGTTAAATGTAAATTCGTAAAACGTGAAGCAGAATAAGGAGAAGGCATGAAACTTAATGAAGTAAAAGAATTTGTTAAAGAACTTCGTGGTCTTTCTCAAGAAGAACTCGCGAAGCGCGAAAACGAATTGAAAAAAGAATTGTTTGAACTTCGTTTCCAAGCTGCTACTGGTCAATTGGAACAAACAGCTCGCTTGAAAGAAGTTAAAAAACAAATCGCTCGTATCAAAACAGTTCAATCTGAAGCGAAATAATAGACTAGGGAAGGAGAAATTTCAATGGAACGCAATAATCGTAAAGTTCTTGTTGGACGTGTTGTATCTGACAAAATGGACAAGACAATCACAGTTGTAGTTGAAACAAAACGTAACCACCCAGTCTATGGTAAACGTATTAACTACTCTAAAAAATACAAAGCACATGATGAAAACAATGTTGCCAAAGAAGGCGATATCGTACGTATCATGGAAACTCGTCCGCTTTCAGCTACAAAACGTTTCCGTCTTGTAGAAGTTGTTGAAGAAGCGGTCATCATCTAATCAAACCTGAAAGGAGAAAACTGAAATGATTCAAACAGAAACTCGTTTGAAAGTCGCAGACAACAGCGGTGCGCGCGAAATCTTGACTATCAAAGTTCTTGGTGGTTCAGGACGTAAATTTGCAAACATCGGTGATGTTATCGTGGCATCTGTAAAACAAGCTACTCCTGGTGGTGCGGTTAAAAAAGGTGACGTTGTAAAAGCTGTTATCGTTCGTACTAAATCAGGTGCTCGTCGTGCTGATGGTTCATACATCAAATTTGACGAAAACGCAGCAGTTATCATCCGTGAAGACAAAACTCCTCGCGGAACACGTATCTTTGGCCCAGTTGCACGTGAATTGCGTGAAGGTGGCTTCATGAAGATCGTGTCACTTGCTCCAGAAGTACTTTAATTTTTAGAAACAAACTAGTCCCCTAGCTTCAAGCTAGGGTGCCCTTATGGGCGTAAGAAAAATTAAGGAGAAACCTAATGTTTGTAAAAAAAGGCGACAAAGTTCGCGTAATCGCTGGTAAAGATAAGGGAACAGAAGCTGTTGTCCTTACTGCCCTTCCAAAAGTAAACAAAGTTATCGTTGAAGGTGTTAACATCGTTAAGAAACACCAACGTCCAACTAACGAACTTCCTCAAGGTGGTATCATCGAGAAAGAAGCAGCTATCCACGTATCAAACGTTCAAGTATTGGACAAAAATGGTGTAGCTGGTCGTGTTGGTTACAAATTTGTAGACGGTAAAAAAGTTCGCTACAACAAAAAATCAGGCGAAGTGCTTGATTAATCACGAAGGAAAGGAGAAGTATAATGGCAAATCGTTTAAAAGAAAAATATCTTAATGAAGTAGTTCCTGCTTTGACAGAACAATTCAACTACTCATCAGTGATGGCTGTGCCTAAAGTAGATAAGATCGTTTTGAACATGGGTGTTGGTGAAGCTGTATCAAACGCTAAAAGTCTTGAAAAAGCTGCTGAAGAATTGGCACTTATCTCAGGTCAAAAACCACTTATCACTAAAGCTAAAAAATCAATCGCCGGCTTCCGTCTTCGTGAAGGTGTAGCGATTGGTGCAAAAGTTACCCTTCGTGGTGAACGTATGTACGAATTCTTGGACAAATTGGTTTCAGTTTCACTTCCACGCGTGCGTGACTTCCACGGTGTTCCAACAAAATCATTTGATGGACGCGGAAACTACACTCTTGGTGTGAAAGAACAATTGATCTTCCCAGAAATCAACTTTGATGACGTTGACAAAACTCGTGGTCTTGACATCGTTATCGTAACAACTGCTAACACTGACGAAGAGTCACGTGCATTGCTTACAGGCCTTGGAATGCCTTTTGCAAAATAATATAGGAGGTAAATCTAATGGCTAAAAAATCAATGATTGCTAAGAACAAACGTCCAGCGAAGTTCTCTACTCAAGCTTATACTCGTTGTGAAAAATGTGGTCGTCCACATTCAGTTTACCGCAAATTTAAACTTTGCCGTGTTTGCTTCCGTGAATTAGCTTACAAAGGACAAATTCCTGGTGTAACAAAAGCATCTTGGTAATTTAAGATATCAAGGGCGTCAAAACTCAAAGTGAAAATAGGAAACTTGACGAAGAAACTGAAGTTTCTAGGAAAGTTTATCTTTTTCACGCAGAGTTTAGCCCGGGTTCAGTTGGGCTTGCCAATTTGAACACGAGCTACAGCTTTGGCAAAAAAGACCAATTTTCTTTGGAGCATCGCTCCAGCATCAAATTGTCTATTTTTGCTCTTGCTGTTACGCTCTTTGTATCATGTATTAACTAGCAAGTGCAACTTGCAAACTACTAGTAAGAGGAGAAAAACAAAATGGTTATGACTGACCCAATCGCAGACTTCCTAACTCGTATTCGTAACGCTAACCAAGCGAAACACGAAGTACTTGAAGTACCTGCATCAAACATCAAAAAAGGGATTGCTGAAATCCTTAAACGCGAAGGTTTTGTTAAGAACGTAGAAATCATCGAAGATGACAAACAAGGCATCATCCGTGTATTCCTTAAATACGGACCAAACGGTGAAAAAGTTATCACTAACTTGAAACGTGTTTCTAAACCAGGACTTCGTGTCTACAAGAAACGTGAAGATCTTCCAAAAGTTCTTAACGGACTTGGAATTGCTATTCTTTCAACTTCTGAAGGTTTGCTTACTGATAAAGAAGCTCGCCAAAAGAATGTTGGTGGTGAGGTTATCGCTTACGTTTGGTAATATTTAGCTCCCAATTTCTTTGTGACTCTTCGTTATCGTCTCTTGCCTAACCCAAAGTTATGCCGGCGAGACGATGCCTAGATTCACTTTGGAATTGAAACCTAAATGTTCCTTTAAATCGAGAAATCGATTTAAGCCCCCGTGAAAACTGGCCATTCTGGCCTGACAATTTAACAGGAGAAAATAAACATGTCACGTATTGGTAATAAAGTTATCGTGTTGCCTGCTGGTGTTGAAATCACTAACAATGACAACGTTGTAACTGTAAAAGGACCTAAAGGAGAGCTTACTCGTGAGTTCTCAAAAGATATTGAAATTCGTGTGGAAGGTACTGAAGTAACTCTTCACCGTCCAAACGATTCAAAAGAAATGAAAACAATCCATGGAACTACTCGTGCCCTTTTGAACAACATGGTAATTGGTGTATCAGAAGGATTCAAGAAAGAACTTGAAATGCGTGGGGTTGGTTACCGTGCACAACTTCAAGGTAAAAAACTTGTTTTGGCTGTTGGTAAATCTCATCCAGACGAAGTTGAAGCTCCAGAAGGAATTACTTTTGAACTTCCAAACCCAACAACAATCGTTGTTAGCGGAATTTCAAAAGAAGTAGTTGGTCAAACAGCTGCTTACGTACGTAGCCTTCGTTCACCAGAACCATATAAAGGTAAAGGTATCCGTTACGTTGGTGAATTCGTTCGCCGTAAAGAAGGTAAAACAGGTAAATAATGTTGAGTGGTTGATTTTCAACCACCGACCTATTTTCCAACTTAGTGCATAGCACATGATTTAAAACTAAAGAGGTGAAAACTGTGATTTCTAAACCAGATAAAAACAAACTCCGCCAAAAACGCCACCGTCGCGTTCGCGGAAAACTCTCTGGAACTGCTGATCGCCCACGTTTGAACGTATTCCGTTCTAATACAGGCATCTACGCTCAAGTGATTGATGACGTAGCGGGTGTAACGCTCGCAAGTGCTTCAACTCTTGACAAAGAAGTTTCAAAAGGAACTAAAACTGAACAAGCCGTTACTGTCGGTAAACTCGTTGCAGAACGTGCAAACGCTAAAGGTATTTCAGAAGTGGTGTTCGACCGCGGTGGATATCTATATCACGGACGTGTGAAAGCTTTGGCTGATGCAGCTCGTGAAAACGGATTGAAATTCTAATAGGAGGACACTAGAAAATGGCATTTAAAGACAATGCAGTTGAATTAGAAGAACGCGTAGTTGCTGTCAACCGTGTTACAAAAGTTGTTAAAGGTGGACGTCGTCTTCGTTTCGCAGCTCTTGTTGTTGTTGGTGACCACAACGGTCGCGTAGGATTTGGTACTGGTAAAGCTCAAGAAGTTCCAGAAGCAATCCGCAAAGCAGTAGAAGATGCTAAGAAAAACTTGATTGAGGTTCCTATGGTTGGAACAACAATCCCACACGAAGTTCTTTCAGAATTCGGTGGAGCTAAAGTATTGTTGAAACCTGCTGTAGAAGGTTCTGGAGTTGCCGCTGGTGGTGCAGTTCGTGCCGTTGTGGAATTGGCAGGTGTGGCAGATATTACATCTAAATCACTTGGTTCTAACACTCCAATCAACATTGTTCGCGCAACTGTTGAAGGTTTGAAACAATTGAAACGCGCTGAAGAAGTTGCTGCCCTTCGTGGTATTTCAGTTTCTGATTTGGCATAAGAAAGGGGATAAAATGGCTCAAATTAAAATTACTTTGACTAAGTCTCCAATCGGACGCATTCCATCACAACGTAAAACTGTTGTAGCACTTGGACTTGGCAAATTGAACAGCTCTGTTATCAAAGAAGACAACGCTGCTATCCGTGGTATGATCACTGCAGTATCTCACTTGGTAACAGTTGAAGAAGTAAACTAATGAATTTTTAGGGGATGTGGCAATACTCATCCCCTAAAACTAGGTATAGTCATCTTAGATGACCATGTATAGGCGAGTTGATAAGGGAGACAACCTTTTCTCTCTTATCGGCGCTAGCATTTTACAAAAGAGGAGAAAATAATAATGAAACTTCATGAATTGAAACCTGCAGAAGGTTCTCGTAAAGTACGTAACCGTGTTGGTCGTGGTACTTCATCAGGTAACGGTAAAACATCTGGTCGCGGTCAAAAAGGTCAAAAAGCTCGTAGCGGTGGCGGAGTTCGCCTTGGTTTTGAAGGTGGACAAACTCCATTGTTCCGTCGTCTTCCAAAACGTGGATTCACTAACATCAACGCTAAAGAATACGCAATTGTAAACCTTGACCAATTGAACGTCTTTGAAGACGGTGCAGAAGTAACTCCAGTTGTACTTATCGAAGCAGGAATTGTGAAAGCTGAAAAATCAGGAGTTAAAATTCTTGGTAACGGTGAGTTGACTAAGAAATTGACTGTGAAAGCAGCTAAATTCTCTAAATCAGCTGAGGAAGCTATCACTGCTAAAGGTGGTTCTGTAGAAGTCATCTAAGAGAGGTGACCCATGTTTTTTAAATTACTAAAAGAAGCGCTCAAGGTTAAACAAGTTCGATCAAAAATTCTCTTTACAATTTTTATCATTCTTGTTTTCCGTATTGGGACAAGTATTACAGTTCCAGGTGTGAATGCGAAAAGTTTAGAAGCTCTCAGTGGTTTATCTTTCTTGAACATGCTTAGTCTTGTTTCAGGGAATGCCATGAAGAACTTCTCCGTTTTTGCACTCGGAGTAAGTCCGTATATCACTGCTTCAATCGTTGTTCAATTGCTACAAATGGATATTTTACCGAAGTTTGTAGAATGGGGCAAACAAGGGGAAGTAGGACGGAGAAAACTAAACCAAGCTACTCGTTATATTGCACTTGTGCTTGCATTTGTTCAATCTATCGGGATTACAGCAGGATTTAACACTCTTTCTGGAGCAAAATTATTAACGACAGCTTTAACACCACAAGTCTTTGTTACTATCGGTATTATCCTCACAGCAGGTAGTATGATTGTAACTTGGCTCGGGGAACAAATTACAGATAAGGGATACGGAAACGGTGTTTCTATGATCATCTTTGCAGGTATTGTCGCTTCAATCCCTGAGATGATTAAAGGAATCTATGTTGACTACTTCGTCAATATTCCAAGTAGCCGTTTGACTTCATCTATTATCTTTGTCGTTATTTTGATTATCGCTGTCTTGTTGATTGTATACTTTACAACCTTTGTTCAACAGGCAGAATATAAAATTCCAATCCAATATACAAAAGTTGCCCAAGGAGCCCCATCAAGCTCATACCTTCCTTTGAAGGTAAACCCAGCGGGGGTTATCCCAGTTATCTTTGCAAGTTCCATCACAGCAGCACCTGCAGCCATTCTTCAATTTTTGAGTGCTACAGGTCATGATTGGGCTTGGGTACGTACAGCACAGGAAATGTTATCTACAACATCTCCAACAGGTGTTGCCATGTATGCCTTGTTGATCATTCTCTTTACATTCTTCTATACATTTGTACAGATCAATCCAGAGAAAGCAGCAGAAAACTTGCAAAAGAGTGGAGCCTACATTCATGGTGTCCGTCCTGGTAAGGGTACTGAAGAATTCATGTCGAAACTTCTTCGTCGCCTTGCGACTGTCGGATCAATCTTCCTTGGTGTGATTTCAATCTTGCCGATTGTGGCAAAAGATGTCTTTGGTCTTTCAGAAGCTGTTGCTTTTGGGGGAACTAGTCTTTTGATCATTATCTCAACTGGTATCGAAGGAATCAAACAGCTAGAAGGTTACCTATTGAAACGTAAGTATGTTGGTTTCATGGACAAAACAGAATAAAAGTAAGATTACTTTTGCTTAGAGAGTGGAGTATGAAGGTCTATCTATCAGAGAGATTTTCGTCTCCCCTCTTCTATTTTGTTCTTAAATAGGGGTTGAAACGAATTTCTGCTTCTATTTAAATACAAAATAAGGAGATCCTATCATGAATCTTTTGATTATGGGCTTACCTGGAGCAGGTAAGGGAACGCAAGCAGCTAAAATTGTGGAGCAATTCCACGTGGCACACATTTCAACTGGAGATATGTTCCGTGCTGCTATGGCTAATCAAACTGAAATGGGTGTACTTGCCAAGTCATATATTGACAAAGGTGAGTTGGTTCCGGATGAAGTTACAAATGGAATTGTTAAAGAACGCCTTTCTCAGGACGACATCAAAGAAACAGGTTTCTTGTTGGATGGTTACCCACGTACGATTGAACAAGCTCATGCCTTGGACAAAACATTGGCGGAACTTGGTATCGAACTAGAAGGCGTGATCAATATCGAAGTGAATCCAGATTGTCTCTTGGAACGTTTGAGTGGTCGTATCATCCACCGCGAAACAGGTGAAACCTTCCACAAAGTTTTCAACCCACCAGTTGACTATAAAGAGGAAGATTATTACCAACGTGAAGATGATAAACCTGAGACAGTGAAGCGTCGTTTGGATGTGAATATCGCCCAAGGTGAACCAATCATTGCTCACTACCGTGCCAAAGGATTGGTCCACGATATCGAAGGAAATCAAGATATCAATGATGTGTTCAAAGACATCGAAAAAGTATTGACAAATTTGAAATAAAGCGTTTTTCACACTTGCAAAAAATCGCTACAAATGTTATACTGAGATAGTCTGACTTATAATTGTTGTCTCTGTTTTCAGAGGCATCGAATCGAAATTTATGGAGGTGCTTTTGCGTGGCAAAAGACGATGTGATTGAAGTTGAAGGCAAAGTAGTCGATACAATGCCTAACGCAATGTTTACGGTTGAACTTGAAAATGGACATCAGATTTTAGCAACAGTTTCTGGTAAAATTCGTAAAAACTATATTCGTATTTTAGCGGGAGATCGTGTTACTGTCGAGATGAGTCCATATGACTTGACACGTGGACGTATCACTTACCGCTTTAAATAATCGAAAAACTTGGAGGGATAAGAAATGAAAGTAAGACCATCGGTCAAACCAATTTGCGAATACTGTAAAGTAATTCGTCGTAATGGTCGTGTTATGGTAATTTGCCCAGCAAATCCAAAACACAAACAACGTCAAGGATAAGATAGAAAGGAGAAAAAATGGCTCGTATTGCTGGAGTTGACATTCCAAATGACAAACGCGTAGTAATCTCATTGACTTACGTTTATGGTATCGGACTTGCAACATCTAAGAAAATTTTGGCTGCTGCTGGAATCTCAGAAGATGTTCGTGTACGTGACCTTACATCAGATCAAGAGGATGCTATCCGTCGTGAAGTGGATGCAATCAAAGTTGAAGGTGACCTTCGTCGTGAAGTAAACTTGAACATCAAACGTTTGATGGAAATCGGTTCTTACCGTGGTATTCGTCACCGTCGTGGACTTCCTGTCCGTGGACAAAACACTAAAAACAACGCTCGCACTCGTAAAGGTAAAGCTGTTGCGATTGCTGGTAAGAAAAAATAATATAGGAGGTAAAAGTCTTGGCTAAACCAACACGTAAACGTCGTGTGAAAAAGAATATCGAATCTGGTATTGCTCATATTCACGCTACATTTAATAACACTATTGTTATGATTACTGATGTGCATGGTAATGCAATTGCTTGGTCATCAGCTGGTGCTCTTGGTTTCAAAGGTTCTCGTAAATCTACACCATTCGCTGCTCAAATGGCTTCTGAAGCTGCTGCTAAATCTGCACAAGAACACGGTCTTAAATCAGTTGAAGTTACTGTAAAAGGTCCAGGTTCTGGTCGTGAGTCAGCTATTCGTGCGCTTGCTGCCGCTGGTCTTGAAGTAACAGCAATTCGTGATGTGACTCCAGTGCCACACAATGGTGCTCGTCCTCCAAAACGTCGCCGTGTATAATCATCGCATTACACTGCTTTTCGTTTAAGAGGGAGTAACTAAATGATTGAGTTTGAAAAACCAAATATAACAAAAATTGATGAAAATAAAGATTATGGCAAGTTTGTAATCGAACCACTTGAACGTGGCTACGGTACAACTCTTGGTAACTCTCTTCGTCGTGTACTACTAGCTTCTCTACCAGGAGCAGCAGTGACATCTATCAACATTGAAGGTGTCTTGCATGAGTTCGACACAGTTCCAGGTGTTCGTGAAGACGTGATGCAAATCATTCTGAACATTAAAGGGATTGCAGTGAAATCATACGTTGAAGACGAAAAAATCATTGAACTGGATGTTGAAGGTCCCGCTGAAATTACAGCTGGAGACATTTTGACTGATAGTGATATTGAAATTGTAAATCCAGATCATTATCTCTTTACAATCGGTGAAGGTTCTTCTCTAAAAGCGACAATGACTGTTAACAGTGGTCGTGGATATGTACCTGCTGATGAAAACAAAAAAGATAATGCGCCAGTTGGAACACTTGCTGTAGATTCTATTTATACACCAGTTACAAAAGTCAACTATCAAGTAGAGCCTGCTCGTGTAGGTAGCAATGATGGATTTGACAAATTAACCCTTGAAATCTTGACTAATGGAACAATTATTCCAGAAGATGCTTTAGGGCTTTCAGCGCGTATCTTGACAGAACATCTTGATTTGTTTACAAATCTTACTGAGATTGCTAAGTCAACTGAAGTGATGAAAGAAGCTGATACTGAATCTGACGATCGTATTTTGGATCGTACGATTGAGGAACTGGACTTGTCTGTGCGTTCATACAACTGTTTGAAACGTGCCGGTATCAACACTGTGCATGATTTGACAGAAAAATCTGAAGCAGAGATGATGAAAGTACGAAATCTTGGACGCAAGAGTTTGGAAGAAGTGAAACTCAAACTCATTGATTTGGGTCTTGGATTAAAAGATAAATAAAGGAGGAATACATGGCTTACCGTAAACTAGGACGCACTAGCTCACAACGTAAAGCAATGCTTCGCGATTTGACAACTGACCTTTTGATCAACGAATCAATCGTGACAACTGAAGCTCGTGCTAAAGAAATCCGTAAAACTGTTGAAAAAATGATTACTCTAGGTAAACGTGGTGATTTGCATGCACGTCGTCAAGCAGCTGCTTTCGTACGTAATGAAATCGCATCTGAAAACTATGATGAAGCAACTGAAAAGTACACTTCTACTACAGCACTTCAAAAATTGTTCTCAGAAATCGCACCTCGTTATGCTGAACGTAACGGTGGATACACTCGTATCCTTAAAACTGAACCACGTCGTGGTGATGCTGCGCCAATGGCGATTATCGAATTAGTATAAAATCATCAATTTTGTTGAGTGTTATGATGATGGAGTCTTGTGCTCTTAGTCTAGCTCTGGTCTACCGCTGGGACTTCGGTCCTAGCGGGAACACTCATCATCATTTGATAGGGTAGACGCTTGTTTACGAAATTGTTTTTTTCTTAAGAACAACTTCGTAAGCAGGCGTTTTTTAGTATTTTCTATGGAAATATGCTATACTAGGAAAAAAGAAAATCAAAAACGTTCAGGTTTTCTAAAAATCGTCGAAATGGGGTATAAGGATGAAGGCTATTATTACAGTGGTTGGTAAGGACAAGGCTGGGATCGTTGCAGGCGTGTCTACTAAGATTGCAGACTTGGGTTTGAATATTGACGATATTTCTCAGACGGTGTTGGATGAATACTTTACTATGATGGCGGTCGTTTCTAGTGACGAAAAACAGGATTTCACTTATCTACGAAATGAGTTTGAAACTTTCGGTCAGACCTTGAATGTCAAAATCAATATTCAAAGTGCGGCGATTTTTGACGCTATGTATAATATCTAGGAGGTTATCATGGATATTAGACAAGTTACAGAAACCATTGCCATGATCGAGGAGCAGAACTTCGATATAAGAACCATCACCATGGGGATTTCCCTTTTGGACTGTATTGATCCAGATATCAATCGTGCTGCTGAAAAGATTTACCAAAAAATCACCACTAAAGCTGCAAATTTAGTGGCTGTAGGAGATGAAATTGCTGCAGAACTTGGGATTCCTATTGTTAATAAACGGGTATCGGTGACTCCGATTTCATTGATTGGTGCTGCGACTGATGCGACAGACTATCTTGTTTTGGCAAAGGCACTTGACAAGGCTGCCAAGGAGATTGGTGTTGACTTTATCGGTGGATTCTCTGCCTTGGTACAAAAAGGCTACCAAAAAGGAGATGAAATTCTCATCAATTCTATCCCACGCGCTCTAGCTGAGACAGACAAGGTTTGTTCGTCTGTTAACATTGGCTCAACTAAGTCAGGTATCAACATGACTGCGGTCGCTGATATGGGACGTATCATCAAGGAAACAGCGAACTTATCAGATATGGGTGCGGCCAAATTGGTCGTATTTGCTAACGCTGTTGAGGACAATCCTTTTATGGCAGGGGCCTTTCATGGTGTTGGCGAAGCAGATGTTATCATCAATGTCGGGGTTTCGGGTCCTGGTGTGGTCAAGCGTGCCTTGGAAAAGGTTCGTGGAGAGAGCTTTGATGTAGTAGCGGAAACAGTCAAGAAAACAGCCTTTAAGATTACTCGTATCGGTCAGCTGGTTGGACAAATGGCGAGTGAACGCCTTGGTGTTGACTTTGGAATTGTCGACCTAAGCTTGGCACCTACTCCTGCAGTTGGTGATTCTGTGGCTCGTGTCCTTGAGGAAATGGGCCTAGAAACAGTTGGTACGCATGGGACAACGGCTGCCCTCGCTCTTTTGAATGACCAAGTTAAGAAGGGCGGAGTGATGGCTTGTAACCAAGTCGGTGGCTTGTCAGGTGCTTTTATCCCCGTTTCTGAAGATGAGGGGATGATTGCTGCGGTGCAAGATGGCTCTCTGAATTTAGAGAAACTAGAAGCCATGACGGCTATCTGTTCAGTTGGACTGGATATGATTGCCATTCCGGAAGATACGCCTGCTGAAACCATTGCAGCTATGATTGCAGATGAGGCGGCAATCGGTGTTATTAACATGAAAACGACAGCTGTTCGTATTATTCCAAAGGGCAAAGAAGGCGATATGATTGAGTTTGGTGGCTTGCTAGGGACAGCTCCAGTGATGAAAGTCAACGGGGCTTCGTCTGTTGATTTCATCTCTCGCGGTGGGCAAATCCCAGCTCCAATCCATAGTTTTAAAAATTGAGAAAAAGTGAGATGATTTAAGTTGTTTTTAAGGATGGATGTGTATACTATAATCATTAAATGAAGACCTCCTAACTTTGTTTAATAGAAATCCTAAACTTTTTCATAATAATCTCCTAGGGAAGCTACCATGAGGGTAGCTTTTCTTTTGGATAATTTACAAATGTTGGCTTTGCTTTTGAAAGCCGAATATTTCTTTGATCCATGATATAATAGAAGAAAATGGAGGATAGAAAATGTCTAAAGTAAGATTGTATTTGGTCCGTCATGGGAAAACGATGTTTAACACCATTGGACGTGCTCAAGGATGGAGTGATACACCTCTGACTGCAGAAGGTGAGTTGGGAATCCATGAACTGGGAATTGGCTTGAGAGAGTCTGGCTTGCAGTTTGACCGCGCTTATTCCAGTGATTCAGGTCGCACTATTCAAACCATGGGAATTATCCTAGAAGAACTTGGACTACAGGGGAAAATCCCTTACCGCATGGACAAGCGCATCAGAGAGTGGTGCTTTGGTAGTTTTGATGGGGCCTATGATGGGGACCTCTTTATGGGATTGATTCCGAGAATTTTCAATGTAGACCATGTTCATCAGTTGTCCTATGCAGAACTAGCAGAAGGTTTGGTAGAGGTTGATACTGCAGGCTGGGCTGAAGGTTGGGAAAAACTCAGTGGTCGAATCAAGGAAGGCTTTGAAGCGATTGCTAAAGAAATGGAAGAACAAGGTGGGGGTAATGCCCTCGTTGTGAGCCATGGAATGACGATTGGTACCATTGTTTATCTGATCAATGGCATGCATCCGCATGGTCTCGATAATGGTAGCGTGACGATTCTTGAATATGAGGACGGTCAGTTTAGCGTAGAAGTTGTTGGTGACCGTAGTTATCGAGAGCTCGGACGTGAGAAGATGTTAGAGACAAATAGTTAATAGAAGTTAGCTCCGATTAGGAGCTAATTTTGAGTTAAAGGATATGATTTAAATCAATAGTTCCGAAAAAGTAAAAATTTTTGGGAGATGTTATGAAAGGAAAGCTAGAATTATTTTAGAGAAATAATACCCTAAAGTCCAACATAGTGGTATCCGATATAAACAGAGTGAAATCAAACTAAAAAGATTGAATCTTGCATAACGCAAAACTCAATCCTTCATTAAAAAAATATTTATCATGTTTAGTAATCATTCAAATCTAGTTGAAAGGTATGTTATATTTGAATGAAATTACCAAATATAAGGGAAAATTCGATAGCGAACCTTTTGACAGTATGTTTCATATGCTTCTCCAAAATGATTGTATAAGGCTTTTTCTTCTACTTTTAATCGAATACTGTAACCAACTACCAATAGAATGAGACAAATAATAATTATGAGAGGATTTAATGAAACAATTGACAAGCCAAGTATGGATACGATGCTACCAGTATAGGCAGGATTTCTTACTATAGAGTAGGGACCTGCTTCTACCAACTGCTGACTATCTGTTGTTTGAACCGCAAGTGTAAAATTCTTCCCAAGATAATTAACTGCATAGATACGTAATACAAAGCCGGCTAGAGAAAGGAGAATTCCAATATAGATCAAAAAATGTGGCAATTGAGCTATAGAAGGTAGAAGTTGTTCATTCATTAATAGAAGACAACAAACAACACTACCAATAATGATGTAACGACTTCCTTTGTCTTCAGAGTTATTTTCATTGTTTGATTTTGTTTTCCTTTTAATCCACGTTTCTGTGATGATGAAAATGAGAATGAACCCATATGCAAAAATAGTTTGTAAATCCATGATTATTTCCTCCAGTTAGCATTATACAACTTTCAATTTTAGTGGTCAATTAAAAGGAAATAGTTAGAGTATGTTTTGTAATAGGTATCAATGGAAACTTCATGATTTCATCTGTAAAAATCTCTTGAAAATGGTATAATAGTAACATCATAAAATTGGAGAGAGACCATGAGTTTTTACAATCATAAAGAAATTGAGCCTAAGTGGCAGGGCTACTGGGCAGAACATCATACATTTAAGACAGGAACAGATGCATCAAAACCGAAGTTTTATGCTCTCGATATGTTCCCATATCCTTCAGGAGCTGGATTGCACGTAGGACACCCAGAAGGTTATACAGCGACTGATATCCTTAGCCGTTACAAACGTGCCCAAGGTTACAATGTCCTTCACCCAATGGGTTGGGATGCCTTTGGTTTGCCAGCTGAGCAATACGCTATGGATACGGGGAATGACCCGGCAGAATTTACAGCAGAAAACATTGCCAACTTCAAACGTCAAATCAATGCGCTTGGATTCTCTTACGACTGGGACCGTGAAGTCAACACAACAGATCCAAACTACTACAAATGGACGCAGTGGATTTTCACCAAGCTTTACGAAAAAGGCTTGGCCTATGAAGCGGAAGTGCCAGTAAACTGGGTTGAGGAACTAGGAACAGCCATTGCCAACGAAGAAGTGCTTCCTGATGGAACTTCTGAGCGTGGTGGCTATCCCGTTGTCCGCAAACCAATGCGCCAATGGATGCTCAAAATTACGGCCTATGCAGAGCGCTTGCTTAACGACTTGGATGAGTTGGATTGGCCAGAGTCTATCAAGGATATGCAACGTAACTGGATTGGGAAATCAACTGGTGCCAATGTAACCTTCAAAGTAAAAGGAACAGACAAGGAATTCACCGTCTTTACAACTCGTCCTGATACTCTTTTCGGTGCGACCTTCACAGTCTTGGCTCCTGAGCATGAACTAGTAGATGCCATCACAAGTCCAGAGCAAGCTGATGCAGTTGCAGACTACAAACACCAAGCTAGTCTCAAGTCTGACTTGGCTCGTACCGACCTTGCCAAGGAAAAAACTGGTGTTTGGACGGGTGCTTTTGCCATCAATCCTGTCAATGGCAAGGAAATCCCAATCTGGATTGCAGACTATGTTCTTGCTAGTTATGGAACAGGTGCTGTCATGGCCGTGCCTGCCCATGACCAACGTGACTGGGAATTTGCCAAACAATTTGACCTTCCAATCGTAGAAGTCCTAGAAGGTGGAAATGTAGCAGAAGCTGCCTATACTGAAGATGGTCTTCATGTCAATTCAGACTTCCTAGATGGCCTTAACGAAGAAGACGCTATTGCTAAAATTGTGGCTTGGTTGGAAGAGAAAGGTTGTGGACAAGAGAAGGTTACCTACCGTCTCCGCGACTGGCTCTTTAGCCGTCAACGTTACTGGGGTGAGCCAATCCCAATCATTCATTGGGAAGATGGGACTTCAACAGCTGTTCCTGAAAATGAATTGCCACTTGTCTTGCCAGTAACCAAGGACATCCGTCCTTCAGGTACTGGTGAAAGCCCGTTGGCTAACTTGACAGATTGGCTGGAAGTGACTCGTGAAGATGGCGTCAAAGGTCGTCGTGAAACCAACACCATGCCACAATGGGCTGGTTCAAGCTGGTACTACCTCCGCTATATTGACCCGCACAATACTGAGAAATTGGCTGATGAGGACCTCCTCAAACAATGGTTGCCAGTAGATATCTACGTGGGTGGTGCAGAGCATGCTGTACTTCACTTGCTCTATGCTCGTTTCTGGCACAAATTCCTCTATGACCTCGGTGTTGTTCCGACTAAGGAACCATTCCAAAAACTCTTTAACCAAGGGATGATTTTGGGAACAAGCTACCGTGACCACCGTGGAGCTCTTGTAGCGACTGATAAGGTTGAAAAACGTGACGGTTCTTTCTTCCATCTGGAAACAGGAGAAGAGTTGGAGCAAGCACCAGCCAAGATGTCTAAATCGCTCAAGAACGTTGTTAACCCAGACGATGTGGTGGAACAATATGGTGCCGATACCCTTCGTGTTTATGAAATGTTCATGGGGCCACTTGATGCTTCAATTGCTTGGTCAGAAGAAGGTCTGGAAGGAAGCCGTAAGTTCCTTGACCGTGTTTACCGTTTGATTACAAGTAAAGAAATTGTTGCGGAAAATAATGGTGCTCTTGACAAGGTTTACAATGAAACCGTTAAATCTGTTACTGAGCAAATCGAATCCATGAAATTCAACACAGCCATTGCCCAACTTATGGTCTTTGTCAACGCTGCTAATAAGGAAGACAAACTCTATGTGGACTACGCCAAAGGCTTTATCCAATTGATTGCCCCATTTGCACCTCACTTGGCAGAAGAACTCTGGCAAACTGTTGCTGCAACAGGTGAGTCCATCTCTTATGTAGCTTGGCCAACTTGGGACGAAAGCAAATTGGTTGAAGACGAAATCGAAATCGTCATCCAAATCAAAGGAAAAGTCCGTGCCAAACTCATGGTCGCTAAAGACCTATCACGTGAAGAATTGCAAGAAATTGCTCTAGCGGATGAAAAAGTCAAAGCAGAGATTGACGGTAAGGAAATCGTGAAAGTGATTGCGGTACCTAACAAACTCGTTAATATCGTCGTTAAATAACGAGTTTATTATCTCTATCTGCCACCTTCAATAGTCCACTGGACTATTGAAGCCAACTAAATTGGTTAATATTGTTGTGAAATAAGATAGGAATCCTCCAGAGCTGAACTCTGGAGGATTTTTTGAATTTTTTCATGAAAGTATGATATACTATGTGCAATTATAAAGTTTGAAAAGTAAAACAAGGAGAAAACAATGCCAGTAAATGAATATGGTCAGATAATTGGTGAGTCAATGGAAGGTTATACTCCAGGAGAATTGCCTTCCATTGATTTCTTAGAAGGGCGCTACGCTCGGATAGAGGCTCTTTCGGTGGAAAAGCATGCGGAGGATTTATTAGCTGTTTATGGTCCAGATACTCCTCGGGAGATGTGGACCTACCTCTTTCAGGAGCCGGTGGCAGATATGGAGGAACTGGTTACCGTCTTAAATCAGATGTTGGCTCGTAAGGACCGTTTTTACTATGCGATTATAGACAAGGCAACTGGTAAGGCTTTGGGGACTTTTTCTCTCATGCGTATTGACCAGAATAACCGAGTAATAGAAGTGGGTGCCGTCACTTTTTCTCCAGAATTAAGGGGAACACGTATAGGGACAGAGGCTCAATATCTCCTAGCTCGCTATGTTTTTGAGGAGCTTAACTATCGTCGCTATGAGTGGAAATGCGATGCTCTAAATCTGCCATCCAGACGAGCTGCGGAGCGTTTGGGCTTTGTTTATGAAGGAACCTTCCGCCAGGCAGTTGTTTATAAGGGACGTACACGTGATACGGATTGGCTGTCTATGATTGATAAGGACTGGCCTCAAGTCAAAGATCGTTTAGAAACATGGTTGGCTCCTGAAAATTTTGATAAAAATGGACGACAGTACAAGAGCTTGAGAGAACTTTAAGAGGTGTTGACATGATCACTATTAAAAAGCAAGAAATTGTCAAGTTAGAGGATGTTTTGCATCTCTATCAGGCTGTCGGTTGGACAAATTATACCCATCAACCTCAGATGCTGGAGAAGGCCTTGTCTCACTCATTAGCGATTTATCTGGCACTTGATGGAGATGCTGTGGTGGGTTTGGTCCGTTTGGTCGGAGATGGTTTTTCATCGATTTTTGTCCAGGATTTGATCGTTTTGCCTAGCTATCAGCGCCAAGGGATTGGTAGCGACTTGATGAAAGAGGCTTTAGGTGATTACAAAGATGCCTATCAAGTCCAACTAGTGACCGAACAGACAGAAAAAAACTTGGGATTCTATCGATCTCTGGGATTTGAAACCTTATCTACTTATGATTGTACAGGAATGATTTGGGTGGATCGAAAAAGATAAAAAAATTATTTTTTCTTAAGTAAAGTTTAAGTATCCTCTTGTATCATATAGTTATTAAATAAAGACCTCCTAATACTCTTCGAAAATCTCACCATACTTCGTTAGAGTCGACTTAGCTAACTATAGTTACGCTTGCGTCTATCTGCCTAGTCTGATTTCGATTTTCATTGAGTACCCTTTATTTAATGAAATCCCAAACTTTTCTTTTTCATCATAATCTCCTAAAGAAGTCACCCAATCAGGTGGCTTTTTATGACTTGGAGAGGAAAAATCCATTTGTAAAAAAATTTTTTAAAAAATGATAAATCAGAGAAAAAGTTAAGTTAGCTTTAAGATTCATCTTGTATCATATAACCATTAAATAAAGACCTCCTAACTTTATTTAATGAAATCCTAAACTTTTCTTTTTCATAATAATCTCCCTAAAGAGGCCACCCAATCAGGTGGCTTTTTTGTTTGTGGCTTGGATTTTTGATATAATAGAGCCATGAGTAGAATTTTAGATAATGAAATCATGGGGGATGAGGAGTTAGTCGAACGTACGCTCCGTCCTCAGTATTTACGTGAATATATCGGTCAGGATAAGGTCAAGGACCAGCTGCAAATCTTTATCGAGGCTGCCAAAATGCGGGATGAGGCACTGGACCATGTTCTTTTATTTGGTCCTCCAGGTCTCGGGAAAACAACCATGGCCTTTGTTATTGCCAATGAACTGGGAGTCAATCTCAAGCAAACATCTGGTCCTGTCATTGAAAAAGCGGGGGATCTGGTAGCGATTTTGAATGATTTGGAACCTGGAGACGTTCTCTTTATTGACGAGATTCATCGCTTGCCCATGTCGGTGGAAGAGGTGCTTTATAGTGCCATGGAAGACTTCTACATTGATATCATGATTGGTGCTGGTGAAGGCAGTCGCAGTGTTCATTTGGACTTGCCACCTTTTACCTTGATTGGTGCAACGACCCGTGCGGGTATGCTTTCTAATCCTTTGAGAGCACGTTTCGGGATTACAGGCCATATGGAATACTATGCCCATGCTGATTTGACGGAGATTGTTGAGCGGACGGCAGATATCTTTGAGATGGCAATCACCCACGAGGCAGCTGCTGAGCTGGCCTTGCGTAGTCGGGGAACTCCTCGTATCGCCAATCGCCTCCTTAAGCGCGTGCGCGATTTTGCCCAGATTATGGGAAATGGGGTTATCGATGATGTCATTACCGATAAGGCTTTGACCATGCTGGATGTTGACCGTGAAGGTCTAGACTATGTGGACCAAAAAATCCTCCGTACCATGATTGAGATGTACGGTGGTGGTCCTGTCGGGCTGGGAACCCTTTCGGTTAATATCGCCGAGGAGCGTGAGACGGTAGAAGATATGTACGAACCCTACCTCATCCAAAAAGGCTTTATCATGCGAACTCGTTCTGGACGGGTGGCGACAGCTAAGGCATATGAGCATTTAGGGTATGAATACAATGAAAAATAAGCAAGAAATTCTAGACGTTTTTAGAGAAAATCCAGATATAATGGCTATTTTGCCCATCATTCGTAACCTTGGTCTGAAAGACTCCTGGTTGGCGGCAGGTTCAGTCAGGAATTTCATCTGGAATCTCTTGTCAGATAAATCCCCTTTTGATCATGAAACGGATGTGGATGTGATTTTCTTTGATCCAGATATTTCTTATGAGGAAACAGTAACCCTGGAGAACAAGATGAGAGAAGATTTTCCTCAGTATCGGTGGGAGTTGAAAAATCAGGTCTATATGCACCAGCACAGTCCACACACTGCTCCCTATACCAGTTCTCGTGATGCTATGAGTAAATATCCTGAGCGCTGTACGGCGGTAGGTCTTCGTTTGCATGCTGACACAACTTTAGAGCTCTTTGCGCCTTATGGTTTAGAGGATATTTTTAACTTTCACGTATCCCCAACTCCTCATTTCCTAGATAATGAGGACCGAATGAAGCTCTATCAAGAACGATTGTCCAAGAAAAATTGGCAAGAAAAATGGAAAAATCTGACTTTCTCAAAAAACTTAAGAAAAATTTAAGTTAGGGACGGTATACTAGGTTCATAAGTTAAGAGGAACTTAACTTAAACTCCTAAAACTTTTTCATAATAATCTCCCTATAAAATTAAGTCGCCCAATCAGGCGGCTTATTTTTTGTCTGTAAGGAGAGCTAATAACTTAGCAATAGAAGAAAATAGGGAAATATGGTATAATGAAACGATAGATTTTTGAATAGGAATAAGAACATGTTTGGATTTTTTAAGAAAGATAAAGCTGTAGAAGTTGAGGTTCCAACACAGGTTCCTGCTCATATTGGCATCATCATGGATGGGAATGGTCGTTGGGCAAAAAAACGGATGCAACCACGGGTTTTTGGTCATAAGGCGGGGATGGAAGCCCTCCAAAAAGTGACCAAGGCAGCTAACAAGATGGGAGTTAAGGTCATCACGGTTTATGCCTTTTCAACAGAAAATTGGACACGCCCAGATCAAGAAGTCAAGTTTATCATGAACTTGCCCGTTGAGTTTTATGACAACTACGTTCCTGAATTGCATGCAAATAACGTTAAGATTCAGATGATTGGAGAGACGGACCGTTTGCCTAAGCCGACTTTTGAAGCTTTGAAAAAAGCAGAGGAGTTGACCAAGAACAATACGGGTTTGATTCTCAATTTTGCGCTTAACTATGGTGGTCGTGCTGAAATTACGCAGGCTCTTAAGGGCTTGGCTCAAGATGTTCTAGATGCTAAAATCAACCCTGGTGATATCACAGAAGATATGATTGGGGACTATCTTTTCACGCAACACCTGCCAAAGGATTTGCGGGATCCGGATTTGATTATCCGTACGAGTGGTGAGTTGCGTTTGAGTAATTTCTTGCCATGGCAAGCAGCCTATAGTGAGCTTTACTTTACGGATACCTTGTGGCCTGATTTTGATGAAGCCGCCTTGCAGGAAGCTATTGCTGCTTTTAACCATCGCAATCGCCGTTTTGGAGGAGTTTAGGAGAAGATATGACCAAGGATTTACAAAAGAGAACATTGTTTGCGGTATTGGCCCTGGCGATTTTCCTTCCAGTCTTGTTTGCGGGAGGGCTCCTGTTGCAGATAGGGATTGGCTTGTTAGCGATGCTAGGTGTCCATGAACTCTTGCACATGAAGGGGCTAAAGACTATGACCATTGAGGGTGCTTTGACTCTTTTTGCGACCTTCGCTCTCACAGTTCCTTTAGAAAATTACCTAACTTTTTTGCCTGTTGATGGGAATGTGGTTGCCTATAGTGTTTTGATTACCATAATGCTAGGGACGACCGTCTTCAGTAAAAACTATACGATTGAAGATGCCGCTTTTCCAATTGCTGTGAGCTTTTATGTTGGTTTTGGCTTCAATGCCTTACTAGATGCTCGGGTGGCAGGTTTTGACAAGGTACTTTTGGCCCTTTTTATCGTTTGGGCGACAGATAGCGCAGCCTACCTGACAGGGATGAATTTTGGTAAACATAAGTTGGCACCGAGAGTTTCTCCTAATAAGAGTATTGAGGGCTTTGTCGGTGGTATTCTAGGTGCGGTACTGATAACAGTAGTTTTCATGTTAGTGGACAGCACAGTTGCTCTTCCTTATGGGATTTATAGAATGAGTCTCTTTGCTGCCTTCTTCAGTGTGGCAGGTCAGTTTGGTGACTTGATTGAGAGTGCCATGAAACGCCATTTCGGTGTTAAGGATTCTGGAAAATTTATCCCTGGACATGGCGGTGTGTTGGATCGCTTTGACAGCATGCTGATTGTGTTTCCAATGATGCACTTATTTGGCCTGTTTTAAAGAAAGGAATATTGAATGATTGGATTGCTAACCTTTATCCTCGTTTTTGGGATTATTGTGGTGGTGCATGAGTTTGGACATTTTTATTTTGCCAAGAAATCAGGCATTTTAGTTCGTGAATTTGCCATTGGTATGGGGCCCAAGATTTTTTCCCATATCGGTAAGGATGGCACGGCTTATACCATTCGAATTCTTCCTCTAGGAGGCTATGTTCGTATGGCAGGCTGGGGTGATGATACGACAGAAATTAAGACAGGAACTCCGGTCAGTTTAACACTTGCCGACGATGGTAAGGTCAAACGGATTAACCTCTCAGGGAAGAAACTGGATCAAACGGCTCTCCCTATGCAGGTAACCCAGTTTGACTTTGAAGACAAGCTCTTCATTAAAGGCTTGGTCTTGGAAGAAGAAAAGACTTTTGCAGTGGATCATGATGCAACGGTTGTTGAGGCAGATGGAACCGAAGTGCGCATCGCTCCTTTGGATGTACAGTATCAAAATGCTTCTATCTGGGGCAAGCTCATCACCAACTTTGCAGGTCCCATGAATAACTTTATCTTAGGTGTTATTGTTTTTTGGATCTTGATCTTTTTGCAAGGCGGTGTTAGAGATACTCAGACCAATCTCTTTCATGTCATGCCAGAGGGAGCTTTGGCTAAGGTGGGCGTAGCTGAGACAGCTCAAATCACCAAGGTCGGCTCGCATGAGGTTAAGAATTGGCAAGACTTGACCCAGGCTGTGGAAGCAGATACCAAGGACAAGACAGCCCCGACCTTGGATGTGACCATTTCTGAAAATGGTAGCGAAAAACAAGTCACGGTGACTCCAGAAGAGAATCAAGGACGTTATATTCTTGGGGTTCAACCGGGAGTCAAGTCAGACTTTCTATCCATGTTTGTTGGTGGATTTACAACTGCTGCTGACTCAGGACTTCGCATCCTTTCGGCTCTGAAAAACTTGATTTTCCATCCAGATTTGAACAAACTCGGTGGTCCCGTTGCTATTTTTAAGGCAAGTAGCGATGCTGCTAAAAATGGTCTTGAGAATGTCCTCTACTTCCTAGCTATGATTTCCATCAATATTGGAATTTTTAACTTGATTCCTATCCCGGCTTTGGATGGTGGAAAGATTGTGCTCAACATCCTAGAGGCTATCCGCCGGAAACCCCTTAAACAAGAAATTGAAACCTATGTCACCATGGCTGGTGTAGTTATCATGGTTGTCTTGATGCTAGCTGTGACCTGGAATGACATTATGCGACTCTTCTTTTAGATAATCGAGGAATATTATGAAACAAAGTAAAATGCTAATCCCAACGCTTCGCGAAATGCCAAGCGATGCTCAAGTTATCAGCCACGCCCTTATGTTGCGTGCTGGTTATGTCCGTCAAGTTTCTGCCGGTGTTTATTCTTACCTGCCACTCGCTAACCGTGTGATTGAAAAGGCTAAGAATATCATGCGCCAAGAGTTTGATAAGATTGGTGCGGTGGAGATGTTGGCTCCTGCCCTTCTCAGTGCCGATCTTTGGCGTGAATCAGGTCGTTATGAAACTTATGGTGAAGACCTTTATAAACTGAAAAACCGTGAAAAGTCAGACTTTATTCTAGGTCCGACCCACGAAGAGACTTTTACAGCTATTGTCCGTGATTCTGTTAAGTCTTACAAGCAATTGCCACTCAATCTCTACCAAATTCAACCGAAATACCGTGATGAAAAACGTCCACGTAACGGGCTTCTCCGTACGCGTGAATTTATCATGAAAGACGGCTATAGTTTCCATGCTAATTACGATAGTTTGGATGTGACTTATGACGAGTACAAGGCGGCCTATGAACGAATTTTCACTCGTAGTGGTTTGGATTTCAAGGCTATCATCGGTGACGGCGGTGCCATGGGTGGTAAGGATAGCCAAGAATTTATGGCCATCACTCCTGCTCGTACAGACCTTGACCGCTGGGTTGTCTTGGACAAGTCAGTTGCCTCATTTGATGAAATTCCTGCAGAAGTGCAAGAAGAAATCAAGGCAGAATTGCTCAAATGGATGGTTTCTGGTGAAGACACCATTGCCTACTCAAGTGAGTCTAGCTATGCAGCTAACTTAGAAATGGCAACAAACGAGTACAAACCAAGTAACCGTGTCGTTGCGGAAGAAGAAGTGACTCGAGTGGAAACTCCAGGTGTTAAATCCATCGATGAAGTGGCAGCCTTCCTAAATGTCCCAGAGGAACAAACAATCAAAACCCTCTTCTACATGGCAGATGGTGAGCTTGTTGCAGCCCTTCTAGTTGGAAATGACCAACTCAATGAAGTCAAGTTGAAGAACCACTTGGGTGCAGATTTCTTTGATGTTGCGAGCGAGGAAGAAGTAGCAAATGTTATCTCAGCTGGCTTTGGTTCACTTGGTCCAGTTGGTTTGCCAGAAAATGTGAAAATCATTGCAGACCGTAAGGTACAAGATGTTCGCAATGCTGTTGTGGGGGCTAACGAAGATGGCTACCACTTGACGGGTGTGAATCCAGGTCGTGACTTTACTGCAGAATATGTAGATATCCGCGAAGTTCGTGAGGGTGAAATTTCCCCAGACGGACAAGGTGTCTTAAACTTCGCCCGTGGTATTGAGATCGGTCATATTTTCAAACTCGGAACTCGCTACTCAGCAAGTATGGGCGCAGATGTTTTGGACGAAAATGGCCGTGCTGTGCCAATAATTATGGGTTGTTACGGTATCGGTGTTAGCCGTCTCCTTTCAGCCGTTATGGAGCAACACGCTCGCCTCTTTGTCAATAAAACGCCAAAAGGCGAATACCGTTATGCTTGGGGAGTTAACTTCCCTAAAGAATTAGCACCATTTGATGTGCACTTGATTACTGTCAATGTCAAAGATGAAGAAGCGCAAGCCTTGACAGATAAACTTGAAGCAAGCTTGATGGGAGCTGGTTACGAAGTCTTGACAGACGACCGTAACGAACGTGTCGGAGTGAAGTTTAGCGATAGTGACTTGATTGGGTTGCCAATCCGTATTACTGTTGGGAAGAAAGCAGCTGACGGTATTGTAGAAGTTAAGATCAAGGCGACTGGTGACACCATCGAAGTTCATGCAGACAACTTGCTTGAAACGCTTGAAATCCTCAGCAAGAAATAAAAACTATAATCAGAAGAAAAACAAGGCAAAAATGTAACTAGTTTTTACCTTGTTTTTTCTATATAATGGGGAAAATGAGTAAATGAAGAGGTAAAGCTATGCTAAAATTTCCAAAGGATTTTGTTTGGGGTTCCTCCACTTCTGGACCACAGACAGAAGGACGAGTGCCAGGTGACGGCAAGGGGGACAATCTCTGGGATTATTGGTTCCAAGTAGAGCCAAATCGTTACTACAATGGAATTGGACCTGATAAAACATCGACTTTTTACGAAAACTGGGAAAAGGATATTGAGCTTTTGGTAGAGACTGGGCATACAGCCTTCCGAACTTCTATCCAGTGGTCTCGTATTTTCCCACAGGGCCGTGAAGAGGTCAATCCGCAAGGGGTGGCTTTCTACCGTCAGGTCTTTGAAGCCATTAAGGCCAAGGGCATTCTCCTCTTAGTTAATCTCTATCACTTCGACCTGCCTTTTGCCCTCCAAGAAGACGGCGATGGTTGGGAAAATAAGGCAACTGTCAAGGCTTATGAAGACTATGCTCGTTTTTGTTTTGAGACATACGGTGACTTGGTGGACCAATGGATTACCTTTAACGAGCCCATCGTTCCCGTAGAGTTTGGCTATTTTTACGATGCCCACTATCCTCACAAGGTAGATGCCAAAGCAGCAGTTAAGGTTGCCTATCATACGCAACTGGCTAGTAGTCTTGCGGTTAAGGCCTGTCATGAAGTTTTGCCTGATTCCAAGATTGGGATTGTCCTCAACTTGACACCAGCCTATCCACGTAGCCAGCATCCCGCAGATGTCAAGGCTGCTCGCATTGCGGATCTCTTCCAAGCCCAATCTTTCCTAGATCCGTCTGTCTTGGGAGCTTATCCAGAAGAGTTAGTAGAGATTTTAGCTGAGCATGATTTGCTGCCAGAGTATACTGTTGAAGAATTAGAATTCATTCGCGAGAATACAGTTGATTTCCTAGGAGTTAACTACTACCAGCCTTTGCGTGTCATGGCGCCACGTTTTGCTAAACATCCAGACAGTCCCCTCTTGCCAGAACATTTTTACGAGCCTTATATCATGCCGGGCCGTAAAATCAATCCTCACCGTGGATGGGAAATTTATGAGCAAGGGATTTATGATATTGCCCAAAATATCAAGGAAAATTATGGTAATATTGAGTGGATGTTGACAGAGAATGGTATGGGTGTTGAAGGGGAAGAAAAATTCCGTCAAGATGGGATGATTCAAGATGATTACCGTATTGACTTTGTCAAAGGACATCTTCGTGAACTTCACCGTGCGATTGAAGATGGAGCCAACTGTAAAGGATACTTAATATGGACCTTTATTGACTGCTGGTCATGGCTCAACAGCTATAAAAATCGTTACGGTTTGGTTGAGCTTGACTTGGAAACACAGGAACGTCGTCTAAAAAAATCAGGCCATTGGTTCAAGGAACTCAGCGACCATAATGGATTTTAAGAATAAAAAGAGTGAGATGGTGTTCATCTCACTTTTTATTACAATATCATCACCAAGGTCCCAATCGTAATCAGGATACAGCCAATAATTGTTTTAAACGTCAGGACATCCTGTAGGAAGAAAAAGGCTAGAACGAGGGTAATGACGAGACTGAATTTATCGACAGCAGATACCTCAGTCGCATTGCCCATCTGCAAGGCCTTGTAGTAGCAGAGCCAGGAGGCGCCAGTGGCTAAGCCTGATAAGATGAGAAAGAGCCAACTTTTTTTACTGATGTTGACAATTTCGGTCTGACTATTGGTCAAGAAAACCATGGCCCAGGCCATCAGAATGACGACGACTGTACGAATAGCGGTTGCTAGATTGGATGGGACTCCTTCAATCCCAATCTTGGCTAAAATTGACGTTAAGGCTGCAAAGATAGCTGATAAAAGTGCGAAGAAAAACCACATGGCAAATACCTCCTCTTTTTATTATAAGTAATTGATGCTGACTTGTCAGGTATCAAGTGAAAGTTTGATAAAATACCAGATAGAAAAACTATACCAATTTTTATTCTTGACAAGTGAGAAAAACAAGTATATACTGTTTTTGCTGATTCCGTAAAGCGAGAATTAGACTATACCAATTTAAGGAGAAAGCACAGCTGGTCTGTGTCGTATATACTATGTGTGGAATTGTTGGTGTTGTTGGAAACACAAATGCAACTGATATTTTAATTCAAGGGCTTGAAAAGCTTGAATACCGTGGTTATGATTCTGCGGGGATTTTTGTCCTAGGTGGTGCTGAAAATCATCTAGTCAAGGCTGTTGGTCGTATCGCAGAATTGTCTGCAAAGACAGCTGGTGTTGAGGGAACAACTGGTATCGGACATACGCGTTGGGCGACTCACGGGAAACCAACGGAAGAAAATGCTCACCCACACCGCTCTGAGACAGGACGTTTTGTCTTGGTGCACAATGGAGTGATTGAAAACTACCTTGAAATCAAGGAAGAATACCTTGCAGGTCACCACTTCAAGGGGCAAACCGATACAGAAATTGCCGTTCACCTGATTGGGAAATTTGCAGAAGAAGATGGTTTGTCAGTTCTTGAAGCCTTCAAAAAAGCCCTTCACATCATCCGTGGTTCTTATGCCTTTGCCTTGATTGACTCTGAAAATCCAGATGTCATTTACGTGGCGAAAAATAAATCTCCACTTTTGATTGGTCTTGGAGAAGGTTATAATATGGTCTGCTCAGATGCTATGGCTATGATTCGTGAGACCAACCAATACATGGAAATTCATGACCAAGAGTTGGTAATCGTCAAGGCTGATAGCGTCGAAGTTCAAGACTATGATGGTAACAGTCGTGAGCGTGCTAGCTATACTGCTGAGCTCGACTTGTCAGATATCGGTAAGGGGACTTATCCTTACTACATGCTCAAGGAAATCGACGAGCAACCAACGGTGATGCGTAAACTCATCCAAGCCTACACAGATGAGGCTGGTCAAGTTGTTGTAGATCCAGCTATCATCAAGGCTGTTCAAGATGCAGATCGCATTTACATCCTTGCAGCTGGAACATCGTACCATGCAGGATTTGCTTCTAAGAAGATGTTGGAAGAATTGACGGATACACCTGTTGAACTTGGAATCTCATCTGAGTGGGGCTACGGTATGCCACTTCTCAGCAAGAAACCGCTCTTCATCTTTATCAGCCAGTCTGGTGAAACAGCTGATAGCCGTCAGGTTTTGGTCAAGGCTAATGAAATGGGCATTCCAAGCTTGACAGTGACAAACGTTCCAGGCTCAACTCTTTCACGTGAAGCCAACCATACAATGCTCCTTCACGCGGGTCCTGAAATTGCCGTGGCATCAACCAAGGCCTACACAGCACAAATCGCAGCCCTTGCCTTCCTTGCAAAAGCAGTCGGAGAAGCAAACGGTAATGCCAAAGCTCAAGCCTTTGACCTGGTTCATGAGTTGTCAATCGTAGCTCAGTCTATCGAATCAACTCTTTCTGAAAAAGAAACCATTGATGCCAAGGTTCGTGACCTTCTTGAAACCACTCGCAATGCTTTTTACATCGGACGTGGTCAAGATTACTACGTAGCCATGGAAGCAAGTCTCAAACTCAAAGAGATTTCTTACATCCAGTGTGAAGGCTTTGCGGCAGGAGAGCTCAAGCACGGAACCATTGCCTTGATTGAAGAAGGAACACCTGTCTTGGCCCTCTTGTCAGATCCAGTCCTTGCTAACCACACTCGTGGAAATATCCAAGAGGTCGCAGCCCGTGGTGCTAAGGTTCTCACTATTGCAGAAGAAAATGTTGCTAAAGAGACAGACGATATCGTCCTTACGACCGTCCATCCTTACCTCTCACCAATCTCAATGGTCGTGCCAACTCAATTGGTTGCGTACTTCGCAACGCTACACCGTGGCCTTGATGTGGACAAACCACGTAACCTTGCTAAGTCAGTAACAGTAGAATAAACTAAGAAAGTCTAGTTCATCTAGACTTTTTTGCTCTCTCTTGGTATACTTGAGTGGGGAGTCACTGTATTAATAACTAAGTTATTTATCCTGAAAAGAAGTAAAATAGAGGGTCATTATGTTTCAATAGAAACGAAAAAACCTTGATGTAAGGCGATTCTTGAATTTTCAAATTTCAATGTATTGCAATAAAAATCAACCGAATGACTACATTTTTGTGAAATAAATTAGATGTTCGGATATATAGAAAACGCTCTAGTCATATTGTCTAGAGCGTTTTTGTGTTGTTTAAGAGAAATAGATGGTGGTTTTAGATAACTACATATTTCAGTTTTTTAAAATAAGATTTAATCGATGATAATTAGAAAGGAGCATTATGTTTACAAAAAATAAATTTCAATATTGTATTTACAATCATGAGAGATTAGAACTTCATGATCTGCAAAAGGAATATCAAAATGATAAAGCTGGGACAAAACTTAAGTATGAAAACCAATTATTTTGTCCAAGTTGTTACAAAGTGGACTTAGTGATAAATGAGAAAAAAGGGAAAGTCTATCTATCGAGCCATCCTAAATCGCCTCATGGTGACGGATGTGAATATTCTTTGGAATCTGCTTCGAAAATAGAACTGAAAGAATACTATGAGAAAATTGATGCAGACTTTGCTGAGCAACTTTTAAATCGTATTTGGGAAGAAAAGGTCACTAGAGAAAAGCTGTTAGGAAACGTCAACGCTCCGCAAGATAAGAACGAAATTTCTGATGTAAAAATTGTTTTAGAAAATAAGGATGGGATCAGAAAATATTTACCTCGCAGATCCCTTCTCCTAAATGAATTAGAAGAATCTGCCCACCTGACTATGTACTATGGAGAATGTAAGGTGTTTATAGGAAAGACTGATAAGAAGTACTACTTACGAATGTTTCGAAACAATGATCATGCGAAGTATATCTGTAATTTAGTAATTCCTGAAAGAGTGTATAGATATTTGGAGGATGAATTAAGATTTATCCCACAATCAGAAGAATTGAGTTTTAAACATTCAAGAGCCAATGCAGTTCCTGTAAAGTTGGCCTTTGTTTCTACCATGAAGAAAAAACAAGAATATTTAAATGGATACTTGAGTTTTTCAAAATTACTTAAGGTGAAGCGTATTTAGATTGTATTAACTCCTAAAATTAGCTTTTTCTATTTAACTTTTAGGATAAAGTACAAAAATCATAGTATTCATTTCCTTATGAATCGAACAACATATTCTTGTAGGTTTCTATAGTAATTTTCGCTCCAATCCCTATCATATTTATCGAGGTGAGCTGAAATCACTTTTCCGTTTCCTCGTTCAATATCATAAACATCGTAATTATCATTTACAAAAATCCCTTCTATGCCGTACCAATCAACTAAATTTTTGAAAGTTCCCAGTTTTTCTAACCATATTTTTGTCTTTGGTAATTTATATGTAGAAATTAACTTACACTGGTTTCGTTCTTCTTCCGTTTTTGCATCTAGATATAACTTAATATCATATAGTGTATAGTCAATTCTATCACCGAAAACAGAATGGCGCCTACTGTTAATTCCATTCAGTTCTCGAGGGAAAAAGAATATTGGTTTTTTACGATACATATCGTATTCTTCAACAGTTAGGTTGTCAATCCCATTTTTTTTGTATATTCTACAGATAGAAAATAGACCATCTGCTGTACATTGAATTCCATTCAGTTCTCGCAATCCCTTTGAATCTAGATCAATATAAAACGCATGAATCATTTTCCAGAATAGTTCTATATCATTGAAATCTACTTCCTTGGCAAATCCATTTAATAAATCTCGTAAAACATCAGTAGATAATCTATGTACATCTTCATAACTCATTTTACTTAGTCCGTAATATCTATGTATGGTAATCTTGCATTTAAGAGCATCTCTTAAAATAATATCAGAAAAATATGTATCTTTATATTTTTTATAAAATGAACTTGATTTATACAGACTAATCACTTCATTAACATCACTCATTGGCTCTGCCTGCACTTTCTATTTCTTATATATGTTTAATTTTGATATATTTAGCATATCATATAGAGCAAGAGTTTTCAATTAATACTTTACTGAATCTGAAATTTTGTAAATGGTTTATCATAAAAAAGAGTAAGACATACAATCTACGAATGTTTTGTAATGATGCTTCTGCAAATATTTCGTAATTTAATTATGTCATAGAATGTTTATAACTGTTTAGAGGATAAATTAAGATTTATACCTCAATCAGAAGATTTAAGTTTTAAACATTCGAGAGCCAATGCAGTTCCTGTAAAGTTGGCCTTTGTTTCAACTATGAAGAAACAACAAGAATATTATAATGGATACTTGAGTTTTTCAAAATTACTTAAGGTGAAGCGTATTTAAATTATTTTTCGTATTAAGATTTAAAGTTTAAAAGAGCCCAAAATTCTATCGTAGTACCAAGTTTGTTGCGAGGAAAAGAAAAATTATGTAAAATTTAAATATACGAATAACAAGGAGAAGAAATTATGGTATATGTTCATAGATTTTTAGGACAATGGTTAGACAAAAACAACTCTTCAGATAAAGCCTCGATTATCCAAAAAGCATTGACTATCGGTAGTGGAGTTGACGAATACTTAAAGCAGTTGGAAGTGCGTAGACGGTTCACGCTAGCAGTAGAAAAGAGCAGATATTTTTATATGATTCCTAAAGAAGTATCTATCGAAAATACAAGAGCAGATAGATATTATCGTCTGGAAATGAAAGACTACGAGAATATCGCCTATAATACTGTCTTTTATGGTAATGGTACTTCTATTGTTGTTAAGGCACTATTTGAGAGTAGAGGAGAGATAGTACGTATCTACGAGTATGAAACATTAGAAATGCTCATAGAGGATTTAAGAGAGGAAGTATCTATCACATTCAGTTGTATCTATAAGCCTTGCTATGTACTAGCAAGTGACTTTGAAGAGTTTAAGCCTAGACTTGATTTAGGAAAACTCTATTGCCACTATGCTCATTCGCCTCGCTATCGCAAACCAATTGCTGAAGTAGAAATTTAAAGCTCCAATATTTAATGTACCGCACTCCGAAAGTTAGATTTCTTCTGTTTAACTTTCGGGTTGCATTTTAAAGTCTAAGCCACGGTTTATTGCTAGAAAATCAGAAATTATGTAAAATAGAAATATATGAATAACAAGGAGCCAAACCAAAATGGTAGAAAACATTTATTTATTTTTAATTGACTATGCGAAATCACTATTGTTGTACCCAATAGTAAACGGACTAAATTTGACTTTTTTCATTCTGTTGTGGCAAGGAATTGGAACTTTTATGATTTTTTCATTGAGTGAGTTTACAGGACTACTACAAAGAAAGCTAAATCTAGAAGTAGATTATTTTATTTTGATTTTTGCTTGTGTAACTGGTTGCTTTGCTTCAATATGTTTTTTAGCAGGCGAGGAAAATGAAAAAGTCTATGGAAGAGTGTTTCGCTTGATTGGTATTTTTGGAATTGTCTTCCTATTCCTTATCCCTACCACAGTTATTCTAGGTGCAGGTATCATCATTCCTATATATTCTATTATAATGTGGATTATTAATGGTATTATTAGTGTCTTACCTATTCTGGCTGGACTTGCAGTGATTATGCCTATCCTATTCTTTGGAGGGATATTCTCAATCGTAGGTGCCATAGTAGGGCGATTGTAAGAGAAAAGAAAGGAAAGAAAAGCTATGGACGACTATAACATTTTTGATTATTGGGACGGGGACGAGAAAAGACCTAAAAGTAAATTCGAAGGACTTTCAAATGATGAGGTTATTGAAATTCTAAAGCAAGAACTCTTAGAAAAAGAGGAAAAAGAGAAGAGAGAGGAAGAAAGAAAAAAACAAGCGTTTATCAAAGCAAAGAAAGACAAGGAGTATCAAGAATATAGTGCCAAGGTGGAATTACTATTTAAGTGGATGATTGGATTTGCTTTATTTGCAGTTATATCTGCTGGATATTGGTATTATAAAGACTATTTCTTCTTGACCCTGCAAGGAGGTATCTCGATTGCAGGACCGACCAAGGCACTTGGGAAAGCGATTGTTGAATTTATTCTTTCTATTGTACTGTGTTTTCTTTCCCCTGCTCTATTAGTTTTTTTTATTGTTGATTTAAAACAAGATGACGAGGAGAAATAATTGATGTTTAAACAAAAAAGTATATTTTTAATTGCAGCTGTCCTGGCTAGCTTAGTAGTTGTTGGAAGTGTTTCTGGAGTATTTTACCTTAAATATATGAAGGCAGAAAAGGAAACTGCGCAACAACTAACAGAGCAAACTACTCAACAAACAGAAACTACACAGGATACTGTGGAGCAAAAGCAACAAGAAAAAGGAAAATTAAGAGAAGAGATCACAGAAGACGATAAGAGTTATAATGAAGCTTTTAGAGCTCTTGAAATGGCAGGACATAAGGTAGATCCTAGTATTGAAAAAGAGGTGAAAGATGCTTTTAAGGTTGTCATCAAGGAATGTAAGAGAGCTCATGATTTAGAGTTTGGCTACTCACATGAAAATCATCTAAAAATGGCTACACATGATATGATAATTGCTTTTGCTGTGTCTTTCCAACAGAATGGATATGATGTGAACGTTGATGATATCGAGGTTTATGAATCAAAATCATCTGGAGTGGTTCAATTTATTGTTAAATCTACTAAGAAAGATGCTGCTAGCATTTTCTGGGTTGGGAACTACTTCACTTCTGAACATCAAGTCGATATCAAGCGTTACTATGGTGGACACGTAGGAAAGGCTTTTGGGTAAGGAACAACAAACAGTCCATTGAGTTGATTCGGTTTGTATAGATTAGGAGAAATATATGTTATATGTCGTAGCAAGTGTCATTCTATTTTTTACTTTAATTGGAATTTATCAAAAAAAGTTTAAAGTCAACGCATTAATAGTACCAGTAATACTTTACGTGCTGGCGATTGTCTTTAATCTTATATTCAAAGTGATATAATCCGAAGTTGAAAATGAGGAAAAATAAATTAGGAAATAAATGGGGGAAATATGGAGAAGAGTGCTATTTTATCAACTGATAGAAAGTATAGATATGTTCTCACACGAATTTGGGATGAAACAAAACCAACAGTGGTATTTATTGGGTTAAATCCTTCGATAGCTGATGAGGAGACGGATGATCAGACTATTCGAAAATGTATAGGTTACTCCAAAAGATGGAGATATGGTAAATTAATCATTTAGAACTTTTATTAACTAACCACCAACAATCTATAAAAGAATAAAGAAAAGCATTGCATACCCCACAACAAATACTTGAAATTTGGTAGCTAAATTCCTCATTTTCAATATTTGAAACAAGGTAATCTTTTCCTATTTTTTCTATAATATCAATACGTTTCATCTTGCAATTTCCCTTTCAGAAACAACAGAAAAGACCTTCTCACAAAAATGTGAAAAAGTCTGTTTTAGGGCTTGACAAAAAATACGCTTGATTACATAATCAGCGTGAGCTGTGAGCTGTGAGCTGTGAGCTGTGAGCTGTGAGCTGTGAGCTGTGAGCTGTGAGCTGTGAGCTGTGAGCTGTGAGCTGTGAGCTGTGAGCTGTGAGCTGTGAGCTGTGAGCTGTGAGCCTGTCTCTTATAGCAGGCTGTGAGCTGTGAGCTGTGAGCTGTGAGCTGTGAGCTGTGAGCTGTGAGCTGTGAGCTGTGAGCTGTGAGCTGTGAGCTGTGAGCTGTGATTGGTGTAAACTGGTAGATAGCTCCCTTATTTTATTTATCAAAACCTTGTAAGTTTTTTTGGCGCTCTTCAGTTTGACCCTTGGCATCCAATTTATTACCATTGTAAACAGTACTTTCCCATGATCCGTACATTGGGTTAGGGAAAATGATGAATTTCTCACCAAATTCTTTTTGTAATTCCTCTAATTTTTGGTCGCGCTCAGTTTCAGAGGTCTTTGAAAACTCTGCAAAGTCCACAAGATTGTCTCCTAGTAGCATGACTAAGTTGGTTTTTTCTTGGACTGCTTGTCTACGACCTTCTTTAGATTTGACGCCTTTTTCTAAGAACATGAGATGATCGCGGCTTTGTACAGGAATTCCTTCATTTTCTAGGTTTTTGATCGTATCATCTACCTGGTCTATCGTGCGGTCAGATACATAGTAAATTTGGACACCGTTTTGGTCTGCAAATTGGAGGAAGTCTTTAGCACCTGGTACAGCCTTGGCTGCGGCTTTTTTTACCCAGACATCCCAGTTTTCTGGGGTAAATGCTGTTCCATCTTTGACATTTTGCGCTTGATAAGGGCTATTGTCTAATACGGTTTCGTCTAAGTCCAAAACGATAGAGTAGGGTTTATCTGTCTGTGTTTTTAGTAGTTCTTTCAAACGATTAGTAGCGACATTGTAACCTTGTAGATAGAGCGCCTTGGTTTCAGCTGCTTTTTGATACCAAAGAGTTGACATAGTATTTTCTCTTGAACGCAACTGATCATAGGTCATGGTAACCTGATTATCAGATGTACTGCTTTGTGTTGTCTGTGAATTTGCTGAATTTGTGCCACAGCCAGTCAGTAAAATGACGGAAGCAAGTGTAGAAGCAATTGTAATGGTAACTTTGGATATTTTCATAATCCCATCCTCCTAATAATAGTCTATTAATATTGTAGCGTTTTCATGGGATTTGTGCAAGGAAATATCGAGAGAAAATAAATTTTTCAGTAGTAATTTGGTATTAGGATAAAATTATGTACTTAATTTTGGAATGAAGATGGATATAAAAAAATCCAATCGACTTGATAGAAAATCTATATCAGCTCCTTTTTGAAAAATAGATGAAAATAAAGAGAATCTTTGAAAGGCTAGTAACATCAAGCTTTTCAGGGATTTTTTTCTTTATAGATATAAAAATTTCCAATCGAGTTGATAGTCAATATATATTGGGAAAAGGGGAAAAGGAGTGGTAAGATGGTTTCAATCCAAATGGAAGGAGAGAGGTATGGCAAGCAAAAGAGATTTAGTCTTTAGAGCGATTCGAGGCGATGAAGTGGAAAGAGTTCCTGTCGGATTTTGGTTTCATTTTGTAACACTCGAAGAAAAGGGGCAGGGATTAAATAATCCACGTATCTTTCAAAAAAGTGTTGATGGGCATCGCAGCTATGTGGAAAGGATTCGCCCTGATTTTGTCAAAATTATGAGCGATGGTTTTTTCCTTTATCCAAGTAATGTCTATAATCCTAAGATTGCAAGCATTCGGGAGCTGACTTCTATTGAGTCGATTGGTGAGGAACACCCATGGATTCAGCAACAGGTGGAAGTGGTACAATCGATTCGAGAGACCTTTACCGAAGAGATTGCTTCTTTCTACAATATCTTTTCACCAATCTCCTACCTCAAGCGCTGGTTCCGCACAGAAACTTCTCGAGGAGATAGGGAAGTAGCTGATCTATTGCTTGAAAATCCTGAGCAATTTAGAGCTATTCTAGACGTGATTGCAGGAGATATTGCTATCCTAACTCAGAAAATCATCCAGCAAGGCGGTGTTGACGGGATTTACCTCAGTACCCAGGAAATTCAAGATGAGCGCATCACACCAGCACTCTACCAAACCTATATCGAACCGAGCAATATAGCGATTTTGGAGGCAGCTAATCAGGTGGGTGGGACCAATATCCTCCATATCTGTGGTTTTGAAGGTGCGAGCAATGATGTGACGATATTTAAGGACTATCCAGCTCAAGTGGTCAACTGGGCGACCCACCATGAGGATGTTAGTTTGACACAGGGGCAGGAGTTGTTTCCAGGCAAGGCCGTTTTAGGTGGATTTGAAAACGGCAAGAAAAGCTTGCTTTATCAAGGTTCCAAGGCGGAATTGCAAGATGAAACAAGACGGTTGCTGGCTGAAGCTGGTAGTAAAGGCGTTCTTCTGGGAGCTGACTGTACTGTTCCAGATGACTTTGACTTAGAGAGGTTGGACTGGATTCGGCAGGCAGCTGTTCTCTAAAAGGAGGAGCTATGAAAAGTAAAAGATGGGGCATCTTCATTGCAGTTGTCGGTTTGCTGGCCTTGGTTGCCATAAGCGTCGTAAAAAATCAGCACTGCAAAAATGGAGAGAGATGTCATGGAGTTCAGGATTTTTCCAAGTCCAGTCTCCCCTTTCTACGCTCGAATGATATCGCAAGCAGTTTATTAGTTGAAAAAGTAAGAAATGGAGAATAAGAATGTCAGAAAAAAAAGAATGGGTTTTAAAAGCATTTAAAGGTGAAAAGGTTGATCGTGTGCCAGTTGGCTTTTGGCACCATTTCACATCCGAAGACGAATGGCTACACGGTTTCTCAAATCCAGTCATTATCGAGAAGAATATTGAGGGCCATAAGCGCTTTATCCGAGAAGTTCAGCCAGACTTTATCAAACTCATGAGTGATGGCTACTTTGCTTATCCAAATCCAGCGATTGCCAAAGACAAATCACTTCAAGAATTGGCAACCATTCAACCACTCGGACCAGATCATGCTTGGATAAAAGAGCAGGTGGACTTGGTTAAGAAAATCAAGCAAGAATTTACAGAAGATATTGTTGCGATTTACAATATTTTTGCTCCTGTGACCTATCTCAAGTGGCTGCTTGGGGAAGTGTCTGGTGGCGATGACCTTATTGCAGACTTTCTGGTGGAAGATCCTGAAGCCCTTAAAAAGGTGTTGGATGTGATTGCAGAAGATATTGCGAGTCTCAGTCGAGCTGTCATCGAAGAGGCTGGTGCTGATGGAATCTATCTCAGCGTGCAGAGTATCCAAGATCAACGAGTGTCGGCAGCAGATTATCAAGTCGTCATTGCCCCTAGCGAGATAACGGTTCTGGAAGCAGCTAGTGCTGTTGGTGGCGTCACTGTTCTTCATATCTGTGGCTACGAGGGAGCGCGAAATGATATTCATCTTTTTGCAGACTACCCAGCCCAAGTCTTTAACTGGGCTGTAGGACCAGAGGGAATCACTCTCAAGGAAGGTCGTGAGATTTTCAAGGGACGTACGGTTCTTGGAGGATTCGAAAATGGTAAGACAGGCTTGCTGTATACTGGTAGCAAGGATGCCATTCAGGCTGAGGCAAAGAAACTAGTTGCAGAAGCTGGGGAACAGGGCTTGGTACTTGGGGCAGATTGTACCATTCCAAGTGATATCGCAGTTGAACGTATCCAGTGGGTGAGAGAAGCGCTTGAAAACTAAAGGAGAAAAAGATGAGTAAAAAAGCATGGATTATCGGTGGTGTAGCAGTTGTTGCAGTAATTGGGGCGACGATTATCGGGAGAAGTTTAGCTGGCGATCCAGCCAAGGAGGGAGAAACAGCTTCGTCTGCTGAAGTCATAACCTTGAAGGTTGCCCATACACAAAACTATGTGCCTTATGACTTTGTCAATGAAAAAGGGGAATCAGATGGTTATGAAGTAGCTGTTTTGAAGGCTGTTGATGAGAAGTTGGCAAACTATCAATTTGAATATACGGGCACCAGTGATGACGACCTCTTGATTGGTCTGGAATCAGGCAAGTATGACATCGGAACCAAGGGAGCTTGGTACACAGATGAACGAGCTAAAAAGTTTGTCATTCCATCTGAACCAGTCGGAGCGAGCATCATCGGATTTACTGTCAGAAAAGAAGATGAACAGAAATACAAAACCATTGATGACTTTGCTAAGAATAAAGGGAAATTGGTTCCCATCTCTCCACAGAATGCTCAATGGAATGTTATCACCAGCTACAATGAAAAACATCAGGACGCACCGATTGAGCTAACAGCAGCAGAATCCTTTAAAGTAGCAGATGCCTATGCCTGGGTCTTAGAAGGACGTTATGACGCCTTCTTTGATATCAAACTGTCCTTTGAAAAAGCAGTTACCGCAGAAGATGGCCCTTACCACCAATATGCGGATAAACTCAGCTGGTTCCCATACAAGGGCATTCCAACTTATCCCTTGATTCACCATGATGAAAAGGGTGAGAAATTCGCTAAAGAATACGAAAAAGCAATCAAAGAGTTGAAAGAAGATGGCACGCTTGCTAAGCTATCTCAGCAATACTTTAAAGAAGATGTCTTTAGTTATGTAGACAAAGACTAGGCCAGAAATTCCAAGACTAGAAAGGGTTTTGCATGGTTTCTTATGATTTTTCCAAGGTCTTTCAGTTTTTGCCGACCTTATGGCAGGCACTTCCTATGACCTTGTTCATTCTCTTTTTTACCACTCTTCTTGGTTCCCTTTTTGGAGGTCTTTTGACCTGGGCGCAAGTAGGAGAAGACAAGAGTTTTGCAGCGATTTCCAAAGGCTATATCTTTACCCTACGTTGTACACCGCCGATTGTCTTGCTTTTTCTAGTCTTTTATGGCTTGCCAGAATTTCTGAAATGGTGGCTTGGTTTGGATATCAACAACTGGTCTAAAACTATTTTTGTTCTCCTGACGATGATTCTCTTGTTTGCGGCTATTGTTGCCGAGGTTTTCAAGGCAGCCTATCAAGCTATTCCAAAGGGGCAGACAGAGGCCGGGCTTAGTCTTGGTTTGACTCCAAGTCAGACTTTTTGGAGAATCATTTTTCCCCAAGCTTTTCAAGTTGCTCTTCCCAATATAACAACTGCTATTCTCAATCTCATGCGGGATGCTGCCTTGGCTTATACGATTGGTTTCGTTGATGTTATGGGGGCGGGGAATCTCTTGATCAGTCGCAATTTAGGGAACTACTCTCTGGAAACCTATACGGCAGTTGCGCTTCTTTACTGGGGGATTGCCTTGGTTATTTCTAGCTTGAGTCGTTTGCTTGAGAAGTCTTTGGAAACAAAAGGGAGGTAAGAAATGGATATAGACTATATTGTAAAGACCTTTCTGGAGACCTTGAAGGGTGTGCCAATCACCTTGATTATCATGATTGTGGCTATGGTCTTAAGCTTTTTACCGGCTCTATTTTTAGCCTTGGGGCAGATTTACAAGGTTCGAGGTGTGAGGAGTTTTTCTCTGGTCTATCTGGCCTTTATCCGAGCGACTCCTCCGATTTTATTGATTCTCTTCTTTTATAGCTTGTTTCCAAGTTTGCTGAATCAATTTCTCAAAAGTATAGGAAGTGACCTTGATATTTTCAAACTTGATCCTCTCTACTATGCTTTTATCATTTATAGTTTGATGACAGTCGGGAGTTTGTCGGAGATTTTGCGTTCAGCTATCTTGACGGTGGACAAGGGACAACTAGAGGCAGCGCATGCGATTGGGCTGACTACGACCCAGGCCTATCTAAGGATTGTTTTTCCTCAAGCCTTGCGCTCAGCCTTGCCTAACTTGGCCAATCTGGTGATCAATATCGTCAAAGGAACCTCCCTGGTCTTTGTTATGACCATCAAGGACATCACCGCTATTGCTCGTGTAGAAGCGTCCTACGGCTACCAGTATTTTGAGTCTTATTTTGTAATATTTTTGCAGTATATTTTGATCTGTGGTTTGATTCAGTGGGGCTTTTATGTATTAGAAAAAGGCTATGAGAAAAAAGAAAAGAGAGCGAAAGCATCTAGCGCGCGTTTTGTATAGGAGGACAGGATGTTACAAGTAGAACATATCGCAAAAACATTTGGAGAGAGGCAGGTCCTGGAGGATGTCAATCTCCAGGTTAACCAAGGGGATGTCGTCGTTATTTTAGGACCATCAGGTTCGGGGAAAACGACCTTTCTCCGTTGTCTCAACCACTTAGAAAAAGCTGATAGTGGCCGTTTGAACTTGGCAGGAAAAACCTATGACTTGGCCAAATTAAGCAAGAAAGACATTCTAGAAATTCGCCAAAAAACAGCCTTTGTTTTCCAACACTACAATCTCTTTGCAAACAAAACTGCTCTGGAAAATATTCTAGAAGGTCTAATCGTAGCTCGTAAAGTTCCCAAGGAAGAAGCACTTAAACGTGCAGAATCTGCCTTGGAAAAAGTTGGTTTACTGGCCTATAAGGACTACTACCCTTCACAACTATCTGGAGGGCAACAACAACGAATAGGAATTGCGCGTGCCATTGCCGTCAAGCCCGAGGTCATTTTGCTAGATGAACCAACATCAGCACTAGACCCTGAGTTGGTTGGAGATGTTTTGGATGTTCTGAAACAGTTGGCGGGAGAAGGTGTGACCATGGTGGTCGTCACGCATGAGATGGGATTTGCTAGAGATGTTGCCAACCACGTTATTTTTATGGACGGAGGCCGTATCGTAGAGGAGAATAATCCCCACGATTTCTTTAGTCGTCCACAAGAAGAACGAACCAAGCAGTTCCTGGCTCGTATCTTATCAGATGCAACCTATAGTGTAGAATATATGATTTGATAGATAAGTGTACCATAAAAACAACACCCCATGACTAGAAGATTCTTCTGACCATGGGGTGTTTTTCTATAGGAGGGCTAGTTTATACTCTTCGAAAATCTCTTTAAACCTCGTCAGCTTCGCCTTATCTACAAGCTCAAAGCTGTGCTTTGAATAGCCTGCGATTAGCTTCCTAGTTTACTCTTTGATTTTCATTGAGCATTATTTCTTTTTCTTGTTTTTTATCAACCATCCAAGTCCGAGAAGGGCAAGGATACTGAATCCAGCAAGGGCAAGGAGGGATTTGCTCTCAGTTCCTGTGTTTGGAAGGAGGTTCTGAGAGTGAGCCTCTGCAGCAGTTTCTTGAGTTTCAGGATTGGCTGCTAGGTTTTGAGCTTGACCTTGTTCTGGTTCGACTTCCAAGCTAGAAAGGTCAAATTCTGGTTTTTCTTCCACAGCTGGAGCGACAATGGCACCACCTTGAGACAAGCGGAGAACGACAGCAGTGAGAGCGTTCAATTTCAAGCCTTTTTCAGTCCATTCGAGACCTTGAGGGTTAGCAATTCCTACTGGTCCTGCTTGGTTTTCATCTGCGAGAACTTCGGCCTTTCTCAAGTGAGCAAAGGCAGTCCCCAAGTTGAATTCGCGGGCCTTATCATCTGCATTGACAAAGACTGCGTAGACATCGCCGTTTGGAGCAGTGATTTGGTAGCCGATGGTCACATCTTCTTTTTCAACGCCATTTTGTCCTGGGACAGTAATGAGGTGGACGCGCTCTTTGATGTCTTGCAGACTCTTGAGTCGGAAGGCATCTGTCGATTGACGAAGGGCGATCAATCCTTTCATGTAGTTACGGCTCTTGACATTTTCAGGATATGCTTTGCCATCTGTTGCCTTGGTCCAATCAAACTTGTTGACAGCATCACTAGAGTCGTAAGAGTCATGGATAAAGTAAGGATAGACAAATGGCTTGCCGTCCTTGTCGCGCAACAAGTGAGACTTGTTTGGAACCTTATCCTCTGAGACAGGATTCTTATAGGCTGGATCAAGGAATTGTTTGGTACGTCCGTATTCCTGACCAGAGTGGATAAACGGAGTTCCTTGAGCGGTCAAGACCATGAGGTTTCCAAGTCGCAAACGGCGATGAATCTCAGCGTAGTTTTCAGCCTTGCTTGGGTCTTTTTTGATAGACTGAGCAATAATGTCAAAGAGGGTCAAGTTATCATGGGCCGCGATATACTGGATAACATCTCCAGGGTTGTCTGCTTCAAAGTTGGTTGGTTGGGCAATGAGATTTTTAAAGATGGTATTGATATCGCGTTTGCCACCTGTGATAAAGGCAGGTTGACCTTCGTTTGGATAGCCAGACTTGAGGTTGTTACGGATGTCGTCTGAAAAGACAGCAACAGTATCTGTTTTCTTCATCCAATCTTGGTCAGCAGGTTGTACAGGCGTATTTTCATCACCAGTATAGGTTCTCCAGCCTTCACCTAGCATGATAAGATTTGGATTGAGGGCGCGTGCAGCTTTGTACGCTTCTTCGATAGAAGCTGCATCGTGGTCACCCATCATATCGAAGCGGAAACCATCTACTTTGTAGGTTTCAACCAGATACTTGATGGAGTCTACCAAGACACGTTTAGACATGTAGTGGGTAGTTCCCAAACGGCCACCTCCAAAGCTGGTACGAGGAGTTCCGTCTGCATCCATAAAGTGGTAGTAGTTTGGCTCAATATCCTCAAAAATATCAACATTGGCAGTATGGTTGTAGACCACATCCAAGATAGCCCCCATGCCACGTTTGTGGATTTCGTTGATGAGGTTTTTGAATTCTGCGATACGTTTTTCTGGATCCTTAGGATCGCTTGAGTACATACCAGTCAAGGAGAAGTAGTTTTGAGGGTCATATCCCCAGTTGTAGTTGCTGTTGCTTGAAGCGTAGGCAGACAAACGTTCATGGTTTTTCAATTCATTGACAAAGTAGTAAGACAAGACTGGAAGGAGCTGGATGTGGGTCACACCCAAGTCTTTGAGATAGTCCAGTTTTTCGATAAAGGCTTCAAAGGTACCAAATGGCTTGGTCAAGTCTTTTGCGATGGCAGGATCCGAAGTGAAGTCACGTACATGAGCTTCGTAGATAACGGCATCTTCACGTGATTTGAAGTTACGAATCTTTCCATAGGTCAAGTCTTGCGGACCTAACTTCGCTGGATCGACAAAGGCAGCTTTAGCGACCTTATGAGCGGTATCTGTTTTTGCTAGGTCACTGTTCCAAGCCGCTAATGATTTGGCATAAGGGTCAAGAACGAGGACAGTTTTACCTTGGCGCTCGATTTGGTAGTGGTAGTAGTAGCCAGTGTAGTTGCTGATACCGAGACCAGAGTTTGCATCCAGAGTTTGTTTCCAGGTTCCTTTTTCTCCTTTTTCAAGGGCGACAGTTCCAACTACTTTTTCAGGGTCTTTCTTGTCATAGACAACAACGGAAACCTTATCAGCACTTGGAGACCAGAGGGTGAGGTCAACACGCTTGCCATCTTCTTTTAGAGTTGCGCCGAGTGGACCATCGTAACTGTAGGATTCATCCTTGAGGCGCCAGCTTGAACGTGTGGTAAAGCGGTCTGAATTGTAGCTGACAGTGTAAGGGTGTTGAGTGTCAGAGAAGTCGCCGATGTAGGTCACTTTTTTACCTGCCTCATCCACTTCCACGTCTGTGATAGTTACTTTATTCCCTTGGTAATCAGTGATGCTGGAGTGTTTGAGGATGTCGTCTTTCTTAGCTCCAACTAGGGTAGAAAAACTGCTTTCGATACGAGATTTAGCCACGTGTTGGGCACCAGTCATGCGGATATCGTGCACATAGTAGGGGTTGGTGTAGATGGTTTCGTCATCATCTTTGAGGAAAATCTGACTGTGATTTTTTAGATCAGTGAATTTATAATCTTCTTTTCTGATTTTCACATCATCGCCTTTCTTGCTTTCGTCTAGTAATAAAAATCCAAATTCTCTCGCAGCTTCATTGAGTGGAATGTCAATGTAACGTCCATATTTTCCAGTTGCGGTAAAGTCAGTACCGTCAGGCCATTCTCCACTGCTTGGGTTTTTGACATCGCCCCAATACCAAAGAGATTTTTTGTCGTAGTTCCCGTCGGTGCGGTAGTAGTTGACACGAATAGTTCCTGCTGGCTGAGGGCGGTAGTTGTATACCTTGTAGTTTTCATCTAGCCAGGCCTCATTCATTTTTGGAGAGAGGCGCTCTACAGAACGGTCTCCCGTCAGGTTATCCCCCTTGGTATTGTTGATGAGGAAGCTGACTTTCTTGGCTTGCTCATTTTTGAGTTTGACATCTAGATAATAGCCGTAGTCATCTTGCTTGGCATCCTTGAAGGACTTGGCTCCATTGGGCCAGTTTTCAGACGGCTTTTCAACATCGTCCCAAGTCCAAAGACCTTGAGAATCTTTGTTCTCTTCAGGGAGTTTTTTTACATGGATACGGAAGTGGTTGTCTGCGATGGGTTCTTCAGAGGATGTGTCAGCTTGTGGTTTTTGTTCTGAAGTTGGCGTTGCAGTGCTAGTATCTACTTTCTCTTCCTTGCTGTTAGCCTGGCTTGTAGTAGCATCTTCTGTTTTGGGTGTTTCTGGCGCTGTAGTAGTTTCCACAGCTGGAGCTTCTTTTTTAGAATCAAGGGAAGCGTTTGCATTCTTTTGTTCAGAAATAGGCGTTTCCTTTTGAGTTTGACTCGTTTCAGTCTCAGTAGGGGCCTTGGTCACAGCGCTGGTATTTTCCTGAGTTTGAGGCAGGTTTTCGTTAGCCGAAATAGTTGGCATTGTAGCAGAAAGCAGGACAATGCTAGCACCAATAAGGACAGAACCAGTTCCGTTCTTCAAGGAACGGATACCATAAATCATTTTTTTCTCAGTTTGAGATGGGATCTTTTTCATCACAATTCTCCTTGTGTAGTTGTTCTCTATCAGTATAGCACGAGGTAAACATTAGTGCAAGCGTTTTCCTAAATTTTAAGAGAAAATATAATGCTTCATTCTCTTGAAATTTTAAAATAATATATAGGAAAAGATTGTTTAAAAAAATAGTAAAAAACCTTGAAAAATCTAGCTAAATAAGGTATAATATGAGTAATCATTTGTCGTAGGTTTTGTCTGAAATATTGTCCAGACAAGGCTCACAGCAGTTAAATCTTCTGAAAAAGTCAGATTTAGCTGCTCTTTTTGTGCTTTTTTTCAGGTTTTTGAGTGCTTGTAACAAAAATTTAAAGATTCTGAAAATTCGTCAAAGGGACACGGTGATAGGGGTTTTAAAAACCATATGACGATTAGAAAAGCCTGATTGACAAGGCTTGGAATTTATTTACAAAGGAGAATCATCTTGGCAGGACATGACGTTCAATACGGGAAACATCGTACCCGTCGTAGTTTTTCAAGAATCAAAGAAGTTCTTGACTTACCAAATTTGATTGAAATTCAAACGGATTCATTCAAAGATTTCCTAGATCACGGTCTTAAGGAAGTATTTGAAGATGTATTGCCAATTTCAAACTTCACAGACACAATGGAGTTGGAATTTGTTGGCTATGAAATCAAGGAACCAAAATACACGCTAGAAGAAGCTCGTATCCACGATGCTAGCTACTCAGCACCAATTTTTGTAACCTTCCGCTTGATCAATAAAGAAACAGGCGAAATCAAGACCCAAGAAGTCTTCTTTGGTGATTTCCCAATCATGACCGAAATGGGTACTTTCATCATCAATGGTGGTGAACGTATTATCGTTTCTCAGTTGGTCCGCTCACCAGGTGTTTACTTTAACGACAAAGTAGACAAGAACGGTAAAGTAGGCTACGGTTCTACTGTTATCCCTAACCGTGGAGCTTGGTTGGAACTTGAAAGCGACTCAAAAGACATCGCTCATACTCGTATCGACCGTACTCGTAAGATTCCATTTACGACCTTGGTTCGTGCGCTTGGTTTCTCTGGTGATGATGAAATCTTTGATATCTTTGGTGACAGCGAATTGGTTCGCAATACTGTTGAAAAAGATATCCACAAGAATCCAATGGACTCTCGTACAGACGAAGCCTTGAAAGAAATCTACGAACGCCTTCGTCCAGGTGAGCCTAAGACTGCTGAAAGCTCACGTAGCTTGCTTGTAGCTCGTTTCTTTGACCCACGCCGCTACGATTTGGCAGCTGTTGGTCGTTACAAGATCAATAAAAAACTCAACGTTAAAACACGCTTGCTCAACCAAACCATCGCTGAGCCATTGGTAGATCCTGAAACTGGTGAAATCTTGGTAGAAGCTGGTACCGTTATGACTCGTAGCGTGATTGAAAGTATCGAGAGTCACTTGGATGGAGACTTGAACAAGATTGTTTATATTCCAAACGATGCAGCTGTTTTGACAGAACCAGTTGTGCTTCAAAAATTCAAGGTTGTTGCTCCAACGGATCCAGACCGTGTTGTAACCATCATCGGAAATGCCAATCCAGACGACAAGGTTCGTGTTGTAACTCCTGCGGATATCCTTGCAGAGATGAGCTACTTCCTTAACTTGGCAGAAGGTATCGGACGTGTGGATGATATCGACCACCTTGGAAACCGTCGTATCCGTGCAGTTGGTGAATTGCTTGCCAACCAAGTACGTCTTGGACTTTCTCGTATGGAACGTAATGTTCGTGAACGCATGTCTGTTCAGGACAATGAAGTTTTAACACCACAACAAATCATCAACATCCGTCCTGTAACAGCTGCAGTTAAAGAATTCTTTGGTTCATCACAGTTGTCACAGTTCATGGACCAACACAACCCGCTTTCTGAGTTGTCTCACAAACGTCGTTTGTCAGCCTTAGGACCTGGTGGTTTGACACGTGACCGTGCAGGATATGAAGTACGTGACGTGCACTACACTCACTATGGTCGTATGTGTCCAATCGAGACACCTGAAGGACCTAACATCGGTTTGATCAATAACTTGTCATCTTACGGACACTTGAATAAGTATGGATTTGTTCAAACACCATACCGTAAGGTTGACCGTGAAACAGGTGTAGTCACAAACGAAATCGTTTGGTTGACAGCCGATGAAGAAGATGAATTTACTGTAGCGCAGGCCAACTCTCGCCTCAACGAAGACGGTACTTTTGCTGAGAAAGTTGTCATGGGACGTCACCAAGGGGTCAACCAGGAGTACCCAGCAGAAGTGGTTGACTATATGGACGTGTCACCAAAACAGGTAGTTGCCGTTGCGACAGCATGTATTCCTTTCTTGGAAAACGATGACTCCAACCGTGCCCTTATGGGTGCCAACATGCAACGTCAGGCTGTGCCTTTGATTGATCCAAAAGCACCTTACGTTGGTACTGGTATGGAATACCAAGCAGCTCATGATTCTGGAGCGGCTGTTATTGCTCAGTATGATGGTAAAGTTACATACGCAGATGCTGACAAGGTAGAAGTACGCCGCGAAGATGGTTCATTGGACGTTTACCACATCCAAAAATTCCGTCGTTCAAACTCAGGTACTGCTTATAACCAACGTACACTTGTTAAAGTTGGCGATGTCGTTGAAAAAGGCGACTTTATCGCTGACGGACCTTCTATGGAAAAAGGGGAAATGGCGCTTGGACAAAACCCGATCGTTGCCTACATGACATGGGAAGGTTACAACTTCGAGGATGCCGTTATCATGAGCGAACGCTTGGTCAAAGACGATGTCTACACATCTGTCCACCTCGAAGAATACGAATCAGAAACCCGCGATACAAAGCTTGGGCCTGAAGAAATTACTCGTGAAATTCCAAACGTTGGTGAAGATGCTCTTAAAGACCTTGACGAAATGGGTATTATCCGTATCGGTGCTGAGGTTAAAGAAGGAGATATCCTTGTAGGTAAAGTCACACCTAAGGGTGAGAAAGACCTTTCAGCTGAAGAACGTCTCTTGCACGCTATCTTCGGAGACAAGTCTCGTGAAGTGCGTGATACTTCTCTTCGAGTACCTCACGGTGCCGATGGTGTCGTTCGTGATGTTAAGATCTTTACACGTGCAAATGGTGATGAGTTGCAATCAGGTGTTAACATGCTGGTTCGCGTCTACATCGCTCAAAAACGTAAGATCAAGGTCGGAGATAAGATGGCCGGACGTCACGGAAACAAAGGGGTTGTCTCTCGTATCGTTCCTGTAGAAGACATGCCTTACCTTCCAGACGGAACGTCCAGACGGAGCTCCAGTCGACATCATGTTGAATCCACTTGGGGTACCATCACGTATGAATATCGGTCAGGTTATGGAACTTCACCTTGGTATGGCAGCCCGTACTCTTGGTATCCACATCGCAACACCAGTCTTTGACGGAGCAAGTTCTGAAGACCTTTGGGACACTGTTAAAGAAGCAGGTATGGATAGCGATGCCAAAACAATCCTTTACGATGGACGTACAGGTGAGCCGTTTGACAACCGTGTATCAGTTGGTGTCATGTACATGATCAAACTCCACCACATGGTTGATGATAAATTGCACGCGCGTTCAGTCGGACCATACTCAACCGTCACCCAACAACCACTCGGAGGTAAAGCTCAGTTTGGTGGACAACGTTTCGGTGAGATGGAAGTTTGGGCTCTTGAAGCCTACGGTGCGTCAAATGTTCTCCAAGAAATCTTGACATACAAGTCTGACGATATCAACGGACGTTTGAAAGCTTATGAAGCTATTACAAAAGGAAAACCAATTCCAAAACCAGGTGTTCCAGAATCCTTCCGAGTTCTTGTAAAAGAATTGCAATCTCTTGGTCTTGACATGCGTGTCCTTGACGAAGATGATCAAGAAGTGGAACTTCGCGACTTGGATGAAGGAATGGACGAAGATGTCATCCACGTAGATGACCTTGAAAAAGCCCGCGAAAAAGCAGCCCAAGAGGCTAAAGCAGCCTTTGAAGCTGAAGAAGCTGAGAAAGCAACAAAAGCGGAAGCAACAGAAGAAGCTGCTGAACAAGAATAAGCAGTTCATTTAGAATAGAAAGGGAAGAAATAGTGGTTGATGTAAATCGTTTTAAAAGTATGCAAATCACCCTAGCTTCTCCAAGCAAAGTCCGTTCATGGTCTTATGGAGAAGTCAAAAAACCTGAAACAATCAATTACCGTACCTTGAAACCAGAACGTGAAGGACTCTTTGACGAAGTCATCTTTGGTCCAACAAAGGACTGGGAATGTGCTTGTGGTAAGTACAAACGCATTCGTTACAGAGGGATTGTTTGTGACCGCTGTGGGGTTGAAGTAACGCGTACGAAAGTTCGTCGTGAGCGTATGGGGCACATCGAGTTGAAGGCTCCTGTATCTCACATCTGGTATTTCAAGGGGATTCCAAGCCGTATGGGCTTGACCCTTGATATGAGTCCTCGTGCCCTCGAGGAAGTTATCTACTTTGCGGCTTATGTGGTGATTGATCCGAAGGATACACCACTTGAGCACAAGTCTATCATGACAGAGCGCGAATACCGTGAGCGCTTGCGTGAGTATGGTTATGGTTCATTCGTTGCCAAGATGGGTGCCGAAGCCATCCAAGACCTTTTGAAACAAGTAGATCTTGAAAAAGAAATTGCCGAACTCAAAGAAGAGTTGAAAACAGCTACTGGACAAAAACGTGTCAAAGCTATCCGTCGTTTGGATGTTTTGGATGCCTTTTACAAGTCTGGGAACAAACCTGAATGGATGATTCTCAACATCCTTCCAGTTATTCCACCAGACCTTCGTCCAATGTTGCAGTTGGATGGTGGCCGTTTTGCCTCATCTGACTTGAACGACCTTTACCGCCGTGTTATCAACCGTAACAACCGTTTGGCTCGTTTGCTTGAGTTGAACGCACCAGGTATCATCGTTCAAAATGAGAAGCGTATGCTTCAAGAAGCGGTTGACGCTTTGATTGACAACGGTCGTCGTGGTCGTCCAATCACAGGACCAGGTAGCCGTCCACTGAAATCATTGAGCCACATGCTTAAAGGGAAACAAGGGCGCTTCCGTCAAAACTTGCTCGGAAAACGTGTTGACTTCTCAGGACGTTCCGTTATCGCCGTTGGTCCAACTCTTAAGATGTACCAATGTGGTGTGCCACGTGAAATGGCGATTGAGCTCTTTAAACCATTTGTGATGCGTGAAATCGTTGCGCGCGACATCGTGCAGAACGTCAAAGCGGCTAAACGCTTGGTGGAACGCGGAGACGAACGTATCTGGGATATTCTTGAAGAAGTAATCAAAGAACACCCAGTACTTTTGAACCGCGCACCGACCCTTCACCGTTTGGGGATCCAAGCCTTCGAGCCAGTCTTGATTGATGGTAAGGCTCTTCGCTTGCACCCACTTGTCTGTGAAGCCTATAATGCCGACTTTGACGGGGACCAAATGGCCATCCACGTACCGCTTTCAGAAGAAGCTCAAGCAGAAGCTCGTATCTTGATGTTGGCTGCTGAGCATATCTTGAACCCGAAAGATGGTAAACCAGTTGTTACTCCATCTCAGGACATGGTTTTGGGTAACTACTACTTGACCATGGAAGAAGCTGGTCGTGAAGGGGAAGGAATGGTCTTCAAAGACCGTGACGAAGCGGTTATGGCTTACCGTAATGGTTATGTTCACCTCCACTCACGTGTTGGTATTGCAACAGACAGCCTTAACAAACCATGGACAGAAGAGCAAAAACACAAGGTCTTGCTGACAACAGTTGGTAAAATCCTCTTCAACGACATCATGCCAGAGGGTCTGCCTTACTTGCAAGAACCAACAAATGCCAACTTAACAGAAGGTGTTCCAGCTAAATACTTCTTGCCACTAGGTGGAGATATCAAGGAAGCAATCAGTAATCTTGAACTCAACCCTCCATTCAAGAAGAAAAATCTTGGAAATATCATCGCTGAAATCTTCAAACGTTTCCGTACGACAGAAACTTCTGCCCTACTTGACCGCATGAAGAACCTCGGATACCACCACTCAACTCTTGCAGGTTTGACAGTGGGTATTGCCGATATCCCAGTCGTTGAAGACAAGGCTGAAATCATCGAAGAATCACACAAACGTGTAGAACAAATCACCAAACAATTCCGTCGTGGTATGATCACAGACGACGAGCGCTACAACGCTGTTACAGCTGAATGGCGTGCAGCCCGTGAAAAATTGGAGAAACGTTTGGTTGCCAACCAAGATCCTAAGAACCCAATCGTTATGATGATGGACTCTGGAGCTCGTGGTAACATTTCAAACTTCTCACAGCTTGCCGGTATGCGTGGTCTGATGGCCGCTCCGAACGGACGTATCATGGAATTGCCAATCCTTTCAAACTTCCGCGAAGGTTTGTCAGTACTCGAAATGTTCTTCTCAACTCACGGTGCCCGTAAAGGTATGACCGATACGGCCCTTAAGACAGCCGACTCAGGTTACTTGACTCGTCGTTTGGTTGACGTTGCCCAAGATGTGATCATCCGTGAGGACGATTGTGGAACAGACCGTGGTCTCTTGATCCGCTCTATCGCAGAAGGAAAAGAGATGATCGAGTCTCTCGAAGAACGTCTCAATGGTCGTTATACTAAGAAAACTGTTAAACATCCAGAAACTGGTGCAGTGATCATCGGTCCAAATGAGTTGATTACGGAAGACAAGGCGCGTGAAATTGTCAATGCTGGTGTGGAAGAAGTGACTATCCGCTCTGTATTTACATGTAACACTCGTCATGGCGTCTGCCGTCACTGTTACGGTATCAACTTGGCGACTGGTGATGCGGTTGAAGTTGGTGAAGCAGTTGGTACAATCGCTGCCCAATCTATCGGGGAACCTGGTACACAGCTTACAATGCGTACCTTCCACACGGGTGGGGTTGCCTCAAATACCGATATCACTCAGGGTCTTCCTCGTGTCCAAGAAATCTTTGAAGCCCGCAATCCTAAAGGGGAAGCGGTCATCACAGAGGTCAAAGGACAAGTTACAGCTATCGAAGAAGACGCGTCAACTCGTACCAAGAAAGTCTTTGTTAAGGGTGAAACTGGCGAAGGTGAGTACGTGGTTCCATTTACAGCACGTATGCGTGTCGAAGTTGGAGACCAAGTCTCTCGCGGTGCAGCATTGACAGAAGGTTCTATCCAACCAAAACGTCTCCTTGCTGTTCGTGATGTCTTGTCAGTTGAAACCTACCTCCTCGGTGAAGTACAAAAAGTTTACCGTAGCCAAGGGGTAGAAATCGGTGACAAACACATCGAGGTAATGGTTCGTCAAATGATCCGTAAAGTTCGTGTCATGGATCCAGGTGACACAGATCTTCTTATGGGTACTCTCATGGACATCAACGACTTTACAGATGCCAACAAGGATGTTCTTATCGCAGGTGGAGTTCCAGCGACTGGTCGTCCAGTTCTTATGGGAATCACCAAAGCCTCACTTGAAACAAATAGTTTCTTGTCAGCGGCTTCCTTCCAGGAAACAACTCGTGTCCTTACAGATGCAGCCATCCGTGGTAAGAAAGATCATCTCCTTGGACTCAAGGAAAATGTTATCATCGGTAAGATCATCCCAGCTGGTACTGGTATGGCTCGCTACCGTAACCTTGAACCACAAGCTATCAATGAAGCAGAATATCTGGCTCCAGAACAAGAAGAGGCAGAACTTGCTCCTGTAGAGGAAGTTGTGGAAATCCAAGTTGAAGAAACAGTAGAATAAAAGCAAACAAGAGAACCTTTGGGTTCTCTTTGCTTTATTTCAGAAAATTTTCCCACTTTTTCATAAAGTATGGTAGAATAAAAGAACTAAAATGCCAAGGAGGTGTCCGTATGGAACAAACATTCTTTATCATTAAGCCAGATGGTGTGAAAAGAGGGCTGGTCGGCGAAATTCTGCAAAGAATGGAACAACGAGGTTTCAAACTCGAAAAATTAGAGTTACGTTCAGCAGTTTCAGAAGCTTTGATTGACCAACACTATCAAGACTTGGTTGAAAAAAGTTTTTATCCTCCTATCCGTCAGTTTATGACCTCAGGACCAGTAGTGGTGGGCATTCTATCAGGTCCGAAAGTGATTGAAACTTGGCGGACCATGATGGGGGCTACTCGTCCAGAAGAAGCTCTGCCAGGAACTATCCGAGGAGATTTTGCCAAGGCTGCAGGAGACAATCAAGCCATTCAAAATGTAGTTCACGGCTCCGATTCGGAAGCTTCTGCAAAACGTGAAATTGCTCTCTGGTTTAAGTATTAGACTGGTAAAAGAACAGTTCTGTGCACAACAGAGCTGTTTTTTGGTCAGTTGAGCACAAAAAAAGAACACTTGAGGCGGTAACGATCATTTCAAACTCCTCACAAGGTATAATCCCATATAGGGAGGGAAAAGAAATGGTAAAATCAATTCGCCTATTGTTACTGATTGCAGTCGTCCAGATTAGTTTTAGTAGTTGTCTATTATGGAAAGAAACCTTTTTATCTTTAAAACAGACCAATGCTTATTTTTTGATTTTGATAGTAGGAATTTCTGTTCTGTGTGCTGGGATAAATTATTTCTATACAGCAGACCAGTCTAGACATAGTATTTTACATGTTCAAAAGAAAGTGAGTCTTGTTTATTGCCTCCTTTTAGTAGTCAATCTTCTGGCAACCTGTCTGGTTCTCTCAGAAAGCATCCAAACCACTAGCAAATTGCAGCAGGAATTGGTTGACCTCTTTTTACCCTCCTTCTTTTTCTTGCTAGGAGTAGATCTATTGATTTTCTTACCTTTTGATAAAATTTTTCGCGATATAGAAAATCGCCTAAATAAAAAGAAAACAGTCGTCATTTCCGTTCTAGCTACGATGGTTTTCTTGAGGAATCCCTTAGTGATTTCCTCGATCCTCATTTATATCAGTGTTGGTTTTCTATGCGCACGTTTCCTTTTTCCAAAATGTATTCAAAGGGAAATCTCCTTTTATGGACACCTGATTCGGGATATCCTGTTTGTTTTTTCAATAGTTGTATTCTTTTAAGTAGAGGAGAATTTTTCAAAATTGTTATAGTAAGTCCATAAAGAAAATTCACACAAAAGAAAACTTTTTGGTATAATAGTAGCATGCACACAAAAAATGAAGAAGAGCTTCTAGCTCTCGGAGAAAGATTAGGTCATTTGCTTCAAAAAGACGATGTTCTGATCTTGACTGGAGAGTTGGGTGCGGGTAAAACAACCTTTACAAAAGGTCTTGCTAAGGGCTTGGATATCCGTCAGATGATTAAAAGTCCAACCTATACCATTGTTAGAGAGTATGAAGGGCGTTTGACACTTTACCACTTGGATGTCTACCGTATCGAAGGTGATACTGATTCTATTGACTTGGATGAGTTTCTCTTTGGTGGCGGTGTGACTGTTATTGAGTGGGGGCATCTTTTGGATGAAGATTTACCAGATTCTTACTTGGAGTTGGAAATTTTGAAAGAAGCAGATGGTCGTTGTCTTCATTTTACAGCTCATGGTTCTCGGGCTGAACAACTCATCAAGGAGCTTCAAGATGGAGTATGAGTTGTGTATTCGTGAGGCAGAGATTTCAGATGCTACAGCCTTAATTGCATTTTTAGATTGTGTCGGTCAAGAGACAGATTTTACCAGCTTGGATGAAAATGGCATCATGATGACAGCTTCTGAAATGGCTCTTTTTATCGAAAAACAAGCTGCATCAGAGAATCAAATTACTCTCCTCGCCTTACTGAATGATGAGATTGCAGGAGTTTTAAATATCACTGCTGATCAGCGTGTAAGGGTTCGGCATATTGGAGATGTTTTTTTGGCGGTTCAAAAGAAATTTTGGAACCAAGGTTTGGCTACCATACTTCTAGAAGAAGGTATTGAGTGGGCTAAAACGAGTGCTGTTTTGCGTCGCTTACAACTAAGTGTACAAAAACGAAATGAGGCCGCTATCCACCTCTATTCAAAAATGGGATTTATAACAGAAGGCTTACAAGAAAGAGGAGCCTATTTAGCAGAAGGGATATTTTTAGATGTTTGTCTTATGGGCAAGCTGATAAATGAATAACGAGATGATTAAAAAATTAATTGGAATGGTGCTAGGTTTCCTAGCAGTAACAGTTTTAGGTATAGCGGTTTATGGCTATACCATCTACCAACAGGGAACAGAAACCCTAAGTAAAAAGACTTACAAAAAAATCGGGGAAGAAACCAACGTTATCGAAGCGACGGAGCCTCTGACCATCCTCTTGATGGGGGTAGATACGGGAAATGTGGAACGTACAGACCCGTGGGCGGGAAATAGTGATTCCATGATTCTCTTGACGGTTAATCCTAAAACAAAGAAAACCACAATGATGAGTTTGGAACGGGATATTTTGACCAAGATTGAGACTGGAAACGGTCAAGTTCAGGAAGCTAAACTCAATGCCGCCTATGCTAATGGTGGTGCGGAACTTGCAATTTCTACTATTCAAAAGATGATGAATATCCACATTGACCGCTATGTGATGGTTAACATGCAGGGACTTCAACAATTGGTGGATGCGGTTGGTGGGATCACCGTCAACAATACACTTGGTTTCCCAATTTCGATTGCTGACCAAGAAGAGTTTAATAAGATTTCCATCGGTGTTGGAGAACAAACTTTGAATGGTGAGGAAGCCCTGGTGTATTCACGGATGCGTTACCAAGACCCAGAAGGAGATTATGGTCGTCAAAAACGTCAACGTGAAGTCATTCAAAAAATCGTTGAGAAGGTTTTGAGCCTAAACAGTGTGAGCCATTATCAAGGTATCCTCAAAGCTTTGAGTGATAACATGCAGACCAATGTGGACTTGTCAGCTAAGAGCATTCCACAATTGCTCGGCTATCAAGATTCTTTTAAGAATATCGAAACGCATCAATTGCGTGGGGAAGATGCTGAGCTACAGGGAATTTCTTATCAGATTGTCACTTCAGAACATATGCTCGAAATGCAAAATCTCTTGCGTAGTTCACTAGGTAAAGAGCCGATGACAGAATTGGAAACCAATGCGGTACTGTACGAAACAGCCTTTGGTCGGACAGCGCCTTCAACCAGTACGAACGCTTCAAACGAAGAAGCAGAATAAGAAAAGAATCAAATCGTGGGAAATTTCCTGCGATTTTTTCAAAAAAATTCGAATAGATAAGTAGGAGGAAACATGAAAGCAGAAATTATTGCTGTTGGAACAGAAATTTTAACAGGGCAGATTGTCAATACCAATGCTCAGTTTTTATCAGAGAAACTAGCCGAAATCGGGGTAGATGTCTACTTCCAAACTGCTGTTGGAGATAATGAAGCTCGTCTTTTGTCCTTGCTTGAGATTGCGAGTCAACGTAGTAATCTTGTGATTTTGACCGGGGGCTTGGGACCAACTGAGGATGATTTGACCAAACAAACTCTGGCAAAATTTTTGGGAAAAAATCTAGTGTTTGATCCTCAAGCACAAGAGAAATTGGATATTTTCTTTGCTCACAGACCTGACTATGCTCGTACACCGAATAATGAGCGCCAAGCCCAAATTGTAGAAGGGGCAACTCCATTGCCAAATGAGACAGGTTTAGCAGTAGGAGGGGTGTCGGAAGCTGACGGAGTGACTTACGTGGTTCTTCCAGGACCTCCTAGTGAGTTGAAACCCATGGTCTTAAATCAGCTCTTGCCCAAGTTAATGACTGGTGCTAAGCTCTACTCACGAGTGCTCCGTTTCTTTGGAATTGGGGAGAGTCAGTTGGTGACCATTTTGGCGGATTTAATTGACCATCAAACCGATCCGACCTTGGCGCCTTATGCCAAGACGGGAGAAGTGACCTTGCGCTTGTCTACAAAAGCAGTCAGTCAAGAAAAGGCTGATCAAGCACTGGATATCCTAGAAAATCAAATCTTGGATCGCCAAACTTTTGAGGGAATTTCTTTACGAGCTATCTGTTATGGATATGGGGAAGAAACCAGTCTCGCAAGTGTCGTTGTAGAAGAGCTAAAGAAGAGACAGAAAAGCATTACTGCGGCAGAAAGCTTGACGGCAGGTCTCTTTCAAGCGACATTAGCAGACTTTTCGGGCGTTTCAGCCATCTTTAATGGCGGTTTTGTCACTTACAGCCTAGAGGAAAAGTCCAAGATGCTGGATATTTCCGAGCAAGAGCTAAAAGAACACGGGGTTGTTTCTGAGTTTACGGCTCGAAAAATGGCAGAGCAGGCACGGATCAAGACTCAGTCTGATTATGGAGTCAGTCTGACAGGTGTAGCTGGGCCAGATAGCCTAGAGGGTCATCCAGCTGGTACAGTTTTTATTGGACTGGCACATGCCAAAGGGACAGAGGTGATCAAGGCTAATATCGCAGGACGGAGTCGAGCAGATGTCCGACATATTGCGGTCATGCATGCCTTTAACCTAGTTCGCAAGGCTTTATTAAGTGACTAAATTTTGGTATAATGAAAGATAGGTCTAAGGACCAGTAGAATATAGGAGAACAAAATGGCGAAAAAACCAACAAAAAAATTAGATGAAATTGGGAAAAAATTTGGAGCAGACCGTGAAAAAGCATTGAACGATGCTCTTAAATTGATCGAAAAAGACTTTGGTAAAGGCTCAATCATGCGCTTGGGTGAGCGCGCGGAGCAAAAAGTTCAAGTGATGAGCTCAGGCTCATTGGCTCTGGACATTGCTCTTGGTTCAGGTGGTTATCCTAAAGGACGTATCATCGAAATCTATGGACCAGAATCATCTGGTAAGACAACGGTTGCCCTTCACGCTGTTGCGCAAGCACAGAAAGAAGGTGGTATTGCAGCCTTTATCGATGCGGAACATGCTCTTGACCCAGCCTATGCTGCAGCCCTTGGTGTGAACATTGACGAATTGCTCTTGTCACAACCAGACTCAGGAGAGCAAGGTCTTGAAATTGCTGGAAAATTGATTGACTCAGGTGCAGTTGACCTTGTCGTTATCGACTCGGTTGCGGCCCTTGTACCTCGTGCGGAAATTGATGGGGATATTGGAGATAGTCACGTTGGTTTGCAAGCTCGTATGATGAGCCAGGCCATGCGTAAACTTGGTGCTTCTATCAATAAAACCAAAACAATTGCCATCTTTATCAACCAATTGCGTGAAAAAGTTGGAGTCATGTTTGGAAATCCAGAAACAACACCTGGTGGACGTGCTTTGAAATTCTACGCTTCAGTCCGTTTGGATGTTCGTGGAAGCACACAAATCAAGGGAACTGGTGATCAAAAAGATACCAATGTCGGTAAGGAAACCAAGATCAAGGTCGTGAAAAACAAGGTAGCTCCACCATTTAAGGAAGCCTTTGTTGAAATCATGTACGGAGAAGGAATTTCTAAGACTGGTGAGCTCTTGAAGATTGCAAGTGATCTCGATATCATCCAAAAAGCGGGAGCATGGTACTCTTACAAGGGTGAAAAAATCGGACAAGGATCTGAAAATGCTAAGAAATACTTGGCGGATCACCCAGAAATCTTTGATGCCATTGACCACCAAGTCCGTGTTCAATATGGTTTGATTGAAGATGAAGAAAGAACAACTCCTACCTCTGTTGCAGAAGATTTAGCACCTAACCAAGAAGTAACACTTGACCTAGGCGACGGACTCGAAATCGAAATTGAAGATTAAAAATAAAAGCGGAGAAGTCTTTCTCTGCTTTTTATGTTTAAATATTAAGTCTCCATAAGCTTCAAAAGCGTAATAAAAGAGTATTTAATCAAAAAAATTAAATCATTCTATAAAAAGGAGACTACTATAATGGAAAAACGCCTTGTTCGAAACGTACAAGACAAAAAGATTGCTGGTGTTTGTGCTGGTATCGGTGACTACTTTAACATGGACCACACACTTGTTCGTGCACTTTGGATTATCTTCACCCTACTTGGTGGTTCTGGAATCTTAGCTTATGCTATTCTCTACTTCCTTCTTCCGGAAGGCAATGCAGAAGCTTAAGCCATAGAGAGAATAAAAGTTTATTCTGATCAGTTGAAAATAAAAAATGCATGTAATCGTAGATTACATGCATTTTTATATGTAGCTTCTATCGAAAAAGAGAGGTTCTTCACTGGATGGATAAGTCCTGTTTAATGGTCACTAAAACGACGATACTCTATATGAAAGTCAAAATAATGTTCATTCTGTAGCTTTTGGAAGATGTCGCGATAGGCTTCTTCGTCAAAATAGTCGCCACGGTAGAGAATTTCAAAACTCAAACCTTCGTACTCTAGAAAAGCATTGGCTGTTTTGAAACCATTTTGGCGGTAGAAGTCCATGCGTGCCTTTCTCTGCTCCAAGTTATCGCATTCTTCGTCCAATCGCTCGACTTCCAATAACATGGTTCGCTGGTAAAAATCAGTCAGCTTTTCGATGATTTCTTTTCCATATCCGTGGCTTCTCAAGTGGGGCATGATGGCAAAAAAGCTGATATAAAAAGCTTTTTGATTGGAGATGGCAAAAGCAAAGCCGACAAACTCTTCTTGGTTATAAAAGGCAAAAAAGTGAGCGTCTTCTCGGTCCTGATAGCGCAAGAACTCGGATAGAGGGACTCGTTCTTCCTTGGGGAAAGCTTCCTTGTTTAGCTTTTCAACCTTATCCAGATCGGGAAATGCATCGGTTATTAATTGACTGGTCAAATTCATAAATGACCTCCTTTTCTTGATTATAGCAAATTGTCTCTCTGTAAGCAATTGATTGCAAACTTAGTGATAGAGCCTTGTCGCTCCTTTAGAAAGCTGATATAATAGCTTTATGAATAAGAAACGATCCGTGGACTTGATACATGGTCCTATTCTTCCTGCGCTGTTAAGCTTTGCCTTTCCAATCTTGCTGTCAAATATTTTCCAACAGCTCTATAATACAGCTGACGTCTTGATTGTTGGACGATTTCTTGGTCAAGATTCCTTGGCAGCAGTAGGGGCGACAACTGCCATTTTTGACTTGATTATAGGCTTTACGCTTGGTGTTGGAAATGGCATGGGGATCGTCATTGCCCGCTATTATGGGGCTCGTAATTTTACAAAGATCAAGGAAGCAGTAGCAGCCACCTGGATTTTAGGTGCTCTTTTGAGTATTGTGGTCATGCTGATGGGATTTGTCGGTCTGTATCCTCTCTTGCAATATTTAGATACTCCTGTAGAAATCCTTCCTCAATCCTACCAATATATTTCTATGATTGTGACTTGTGCCGGTGTCAGCTTTGCCTATAATCTCTTTGCAGGTTTGTTGCGGTCCATTGGAGACAGTCTAGCAGCTCTTGGATTTCTGATTTTCTCTGCTCTGGTCAATGTGATTCTCGATCTCTATTTTATTACGCAACTGCAACTGGGTGTTCAATCTGCGGGACTTGCTACCATTATCTCACAAGGGTTGTCAGCGGTTCTTTGCTTTTTCTATATCCGTAAGAGTGTTCCAGAACTGCTTCCTCAACTCAAGCATTTTAAATGGAACAAGGCCTTGTATGCGGATCTCTTGGAGCAAGGTTTGGCTATGGGTCTGATGAGTTCCATTGTGTCCATTGGTAGCGTGATTTTACAGTCTTCTGTCAATACTTTTGGAGCTGTGATTATTAGTGCACAAACAGCAGCTCGACGGATTATGGCCTTTGCTCTCCTTCCAATGACGGCTATTTCTTCTGCTATGACGACCTTTGCCTCTCAAAATCTAGGAGCCAAGCGACCAGATCGCATAGTCCAAGGTCTTGGTATTGGGAGTCGTTTGAGTATGTCCTGGGCAGGTTTTGTTTGTATCTTCCTCTTTTTTGCCAGTCCTAGCTTGGTTTCTTTCTTGGCCAGTTCGACAGATACCTACTTGGTAGAAAATGGTAGCCTCTACCTGCAAATCAGTTCAGTCTTTTATCCGATTTTGAGCCTTTTGCTGATTTATCGCAATTGCTTGCAGGGATTGGGGCAGAAAGTCCTTCCTCTAGTTTCCAGCTTTATAGAACTAATCGGGAAAATCGTTTTTGTGGTCTTGATTATCCCTTGGGCAGGGTATAGGGGAGTCATCTTTTGCGAACCCCTTATCTGGGTTGCCATGACTACCCAACTGTACTTTTCACTTTTCCGCCATCCCCTGATAAAAGAAGGCAAGGCAATCTTGGCAGCCAAAGGACAATCCTAGCTGGATTTGCTGAATAAAATCCATTTCCTCTAGTGAAAATCGAAAAAACTTGTGTTATAATAAGAAAGATTAAAATGTGAAAAAAGGAGATTCCTAATGGGACGTAAATGGGCCAATATCGTAGCCAAGAAAACGGCTAAAGATGGAGCTAACTCTAAAGTATATGCAAAATTTGGTGTAGAAATCTATGTAGCAGCTAAAAAAGGGGATCCAGACCCAGAATCAAACACTGCTTTGAAATTCGTTATCGACCGTGCTAAACAAGCCCAAGTGCCGAAACACGTTATCGATAAAGCGATTGATAAAGCCAAAGGAAACACAGACGAAACCTTTACAGAAGGACGTTATGAAGGTTTTGGACCAAATGGTTCTATGTTGATTGTGGATACCTTGACTTCAAACGTCAACCGTACCGCAGCTAATGTCCGTGCAGCTTTTGGTAAAAACGGCGGAAACATGGGTGCTTCAGGTTCGGTTTCATACCTCTTTGACAACAAGGGTGTGATCGTATTTGCAGGTGAGGACGCTGATGCAGTCTTTGAGCAATTGCTCGAAGCAGATGTGGATGTGGACGATGTAGAAGCAGAAGAAGGAACAATCACGGTTTATACAGCTCCAACAGACCTTCACAAGGCTATCGTTGCCCTTCGTGAGTCTGGCATCGAAGAATTCCAAGTGACTGAATTGGAAATGATTCCTCAGTCTGAAGTGGAATTGTCAGGCGAAGACCTTGAAACCTTTGAAAAACTTTACAGCGTTCTTGAAGACGATGAAGACGTACAAAAGATCTACACAAACGTAGATGGATTCTAATAGAAAAACGAACAGTTTTACTAGCTGTTCGTTTTTTTGATATTTGAACTTAGACTCTAGTTTCAGAATCGTTTTGTTTCTTGCTTTTTTCTAGACCTAGACCGACTGCATGTTTTTGAACGAGCAAGAGTTGCCCATTGTCTTGTTTTGCAAAAGTTAGGGTAACCGTCTTGATCTTGTCACCAATGGAGATATAGGTGACTTTTCTCGTATTGTACCCCCCAATAGTGGAGTCAAACTCGGAGTCTGGCAGTCCGTGTTTTTTGATAATATCCTTGTAGTTGGTGCCACCTTTTCCTTTGTTGTCAAGGTCACCTTCGATTAAGGCGTCGAACTGTTCTTGGGTCCAGGTGAAGGTATCGTTTTCTTCCTCCTCAGGGATGGAATAGGCGCTATCATCTGTCAAGTCGCTTTCTTCTTCGCGTTCCATTGAGGCACTCGCCTCGCTGTAGGAACGGTTAAACTCCCTGACAAACTCTTTGTAGACATTAGCGTACAGTACCTGGGTCGTAAAGAAAAGTACAACTGAAGCAACTGCAAGGGATGTTCCGATAATGGCCATTGTTTTCCGTTTTTTGAGGTTGACGATAAGGCCGATAATCCCCAAGATAAATGCAACAATGGCGATGAAAAACGATAGATAGTTAATAAATGGGATCCAAGATCCTAAAAGTGCGATGGCTCCAAAAATGGTTGCTAAGATTCCTAAAACTCTTTGTTCTTCTGGTTTCATTTGAACGTTTTCTCCCTTCATCGAGTGAATGGATTTCTATCCACAGTAGTTAGTGCTTATTATAGAAAAAATATTGCCTAATGTCAATTTAAACTAAAATAGTTCTCATGGAAACTTTTTTCTTGACATCTTTTCTGAAAATGGTAAAATAGTTCTCATGGAAACTTAAATAGTTCTTGTGAGAACTATATTTGTCGTGAGAAAGGAGCAATCATGGACAAGCCGATGTTAATGTTCAAACGTTTTGGACACCAGGTTCATCTGATGGTACAGAAAGAAGCCAAGCGATGTGGCATTGAATTTATGGGTGGACCGCAAGGGCAGGTTCTGCGTTTTTTAGATCATTGTGAACAAAAAGAGGAACTGGTCTTGATTAAGGATATCGAGCAGGAACTCAATATTACCAAATCTGTGGCGAGTAATCTAGTCAAGCGCATGGTACAAAATGGTTTGGTCGAGTTAGAGGCGAGCCCGAGCGATAAGCGGGCAAAATTTGTTCGCCTGACGGAGAAATCGCGTTCGCAGATGCAAAAAGTTAAAGCTTTTTTTGATCGGATCGATCAGAGTCTGCTAGAGGGCGTTTCAAAGTCAGACTTAGCAATCTTTGAAAAGGTACTCGGGCAATTGCAAGAAAATGTTGAGAAGATAGGAGGAGAGAATGAAGAAACTCGCTAAACGTATTACAGGAAAAGAGTGGGGAATGATCATCCTTACGATTCTGTTCACTTGTTTCTCGGTCTATCTCGAGTTAGAGGTGCCGACTTATATTTCGCAAATTACAGAATTACTGGGAACGTCTGGAACGCAGTTGGGTGAACTCTGGTCACCAGCTGCGAAGATGATTGGATTGTCTTTATTGGCTTTCTTTTCATCTGTTATGGTTGGTTTCTTTGCTGCTCGTGTTGCAGCATCCTATACAACCCATCTACGTAGAGACGTATTTCATCGTGTTTTAGATTTTTCACAGACAGAGATTAAACGTTTTTCAATCCCCAGTCTTTTGACTCGGACGACCAATGATATCACACAGGTACAGATGCTCTTTACCATGGGATTACAGGTAGTGACTCGTGGGCCGATTATGGCTATCTGGGCCATTGGAAAAATCCTTGGTAAGTCCGAATACTGGCTCTGGGCAGTCGTTGTGGCTGTTATTGTGAATGTCTTGATGACCACCGTTCTCATGACTCTGGCCTTTCCAAAACAATCTGTCATCCAAAAATTGACAGATAAACTCAATAGCATCACTCGTGAAAGCTTGACAGGGATTCGGGTTGTTCGTGCTTATAATGCTGAGGATTACCAAGATGAGAAATTTGAAGCAGCCAATGATGAAGTGACGCGTCTCAATCTCTTTGTCAATCGATTGATGGCGATTATGAACCCGATTATGATGGCAATTTCCAGTGGTTTGACCTTAGCTATTTACTGGATTGGTGCCTATATCATCAACGATGCAAGTTTGACAGAACGTCTGCCACTCTTTAGTGATATGGTGGTCTTCATGTCCTATGCTATGCAGGTCGTGATGGGCTTCCTTCTCATGGGAGCACTCTTTATCGTTCTTCCTCGTACCTTGGTTTCGGCAGGACGTATCAATCAAGTATTGGATCTGCATTCTTCTATTGAAAATCCTAGTCATGCCCAGACAGCGGATCCTTCAGTTCAAGGACAAGTGGAATTCCGTGATGTGACTTTCCGCTACTCTAAAAACTCAGAAGCAGTCGTGGAACATGTCACTTTCAAAGCAGAAGCGGGTCAAACCGTAGCCTTCATCGGATCGACTGGATCAGGTAAGTCTACACTTGTCAACCTCTTGCCACGTTTTTACGACGTTTCTGATGGAGAAATCCTAGTGGACGGAGTTAATGTGCAAGATTACGATTTGGAAGATTTGCGCAATAAGGTCGGCTATATTCCACAAAAAGCTGTACTCTTTTCTGGAGATGTCAAGGGGAACTTGGACTTTGGTAAGAGTCAAGAAAGTCCTCTAAGTGAGGCTGCTATGTGGCAAGCTCTTGAATTGGCCCAGTCTAAAGCATTTATCGAGGACAAGGAAGCAGGTCTTGCATCAGAAGTAGCCCAAGGTGGAACCAACTTCTCAGGAGGTCAAAGACAGCGTTTGGCCATTGCACGCGCCTTGGCTCGTAAACCAGAGATTCTCATCTTTGATGATTCCTTCTCAGCCTTGGACTACAAGACAGATCGTGTCCTACGCCAAGAGCTAGCAGAGAAAACAAAATCCATGACCAAACTCATCGTAGCGCAACGGATTTCTACCATTATGGACGCCGACCTGATCTTAGTTTTGGATCAAGGTAAAGTCGTGGGACAAGGCACCCACAAGGAACTTCTTGCAACCAACGAAGTCTACCAAGAAATTGCCTACTCACAACTATCAAAGGAGGAATTGGAACATGGAAAATAAAAAAGTTTCGGTCTGGAAACAGTGCAAACCTTATATGGCAGGCCTCCAACTCCCTCTCCTAATAGCAGTTGTGGCTGCAGTCATTTCAAGTATCATTACCGTTTATGGTCCAACTAAGATTAAAGAAATTACTAACTTGATTTCAGATGGCTTGGCTACAGAAATCGACTTGGTAGCTGTGTCAAACATTGCTGGATTTTTGGTTGTTCTATATGTATTTGGCGCCATCCTTAACTATACGCAGGCCTATATCTTTTCAACAAGTATCCAACATTTTTCAAAACGCTTGCGGACAGCAATCGCTGAAAAAATCAATCGTTTGCCACTTGGCTATTTTGACCGCCATTCACAAGGAGACACTCTATCTCGTGTGACCAACGATGTGGATACGGCGGCGCAATCTCTCAACCAAAGTCTAGGGGCAGTTCTTTCAGCTAGTTTCTTGTTGATTGCTGTCTTGGTGACCATGTTTGGGATGAACTGGATTTTGGCATTGGTAACAGTTGTATCAACCCTTGTTGGTTTTGCGGCGGTTTCCGTAATCATGGCCAAGTCACAGGGTTATTTTAAAGCCCAACAAAATAATCTAGCAGCCGTCAATGGTTATGTGGAAGAGATGTACTCTGGCCATAATGTAGTGACCAGCTACAACGCAGTGGACACCTCCAAAGCGAGATTTGCAGGTTTAAACCAAGACTTGCATGATAGTATTTGGAAATCTCAGTTTATCTCTGGTATCATGATGCCAGCCATGTTCTTTGTTGGGAACTTTAGTTATGTCTTAGTCATCATCGTTGGGGCCGCGCTGGCGTTAGAAGGACATATCACGATAGGGATTATTGTAGCTTTTATGGTTTACGTACGGACCTTCTCCCAACCTCTGTCACAGATTGCCCAAGGGATTACGAGCTTGCAACAAGCGAGTGCAGCCATGACTCGTGTATTAGAATTTCTAGCTGAAGCTGAGATGCAGGATGAATCTCATAAGGAAAGACAATTGGCCCATATGAAAGGGGAAGTAGTCTTTGATCATGTGTCCTTTGGCTATACACCAGAGCGCACCATTATCCATGACTTTTCTGCGACAGCTCATGCAGGTCAGAAGGTTGCTATCGTTGGACCGACTGGGGCTGGGAAGACAACCATTGTCAATCTTTTGATGAAGTTCTATGAGATAGATAAGGGAAGTATCCGCATCGATGGTGTGGATACCAAGGATATGAAGCGTTCGGAAGTACACGATGCCTTTTCAATGGTCTTGCAGGACACTTGGCTCTTTGAAGGAACCATTCGAGAGAACCTGATTTATAATCAGACAGACATCAGTGATGAACGAATGATGGAAGCCAGCAAGGCTGTGGGAATCCACCACTTTATCATGACCTTGCCAGACGGCTACGATACGGTTTTGGATGACACCGTGACCTTGTCTGTTGGACAAAAACAGCTCTTGACCATTGCTCGTGCCCTTCTCAAGGATGCACCGCTCTTGATTTTGGATGAAGCGACATCTTCAGTCGACACACGTACAGAGGAGTTGATTCAAAAAGCCATGGACCGTTTGATGGAGGGTCGAACTTCCTTTGTCATCGCCCACCGTTTGTCAACTATTCGTAATGCCGATTTGATTCTTGTCATGAAAGATGGCAATATCATCGAACAAGGCAATCACGAGGAGCTGATGGCACAAGGTGGCTTCTACGCTGACTTGTACAATAGTCAATTTACAGAAGACGAAGCAGAAGAATAAAACCAAAGAAGGCTTGACGGCCTTCTTTTTCTGCACTATACTAGAAGACAAACGTCTCACCAGTAGACAAAAACAAGGTAATGAATGAGAAATTTAATGAAAAATTATCAAAAATGGTATCGAAATATCAGCTCGAGACTAATCAGTCATCCCACTCTTTTATTTCTATTACGCAGTTTCAATCGTTTAATGACAGTCGCCATGTCCCTGGTCTATCTGATCTTGCTAGTCACCACTTACCTGCAACTAGGATTGGGTCAGCAAGTTGGGGTTTATGTGCTTATTCCTGCATCAGGTTTTGTGATTTTGTCTCTTTTTCGTAAGAAAATCAACCACCCGCGGCCTTATGAAACTTGGGATATCTGTCCCCTGCTTGAAAAAGATAGCTCGGGACAGTCGATGCCCAGTCGCCATGTTTTTTCGGCAACTATCATCTCCATGGCCTGTCTGCATGCTAGTCTACCTGTTGGCTTAGCATGCTTGGTCTTTTCAGCTTTGCTGGGCTTGGTGAGGGTTTTAGGGGGTGTTCATTATCCCAAGGATGTCTTGGTTGGCTATGCTTGTGGTCTGGTGTGGGGATTCCTTTTCTTCCTATTCTGACATGTAAGTTAAGCTAGTCCTACAACCACTTACTGCTTCAAATTGACCACTTGCTTTTTTGCCCTTGTATTCCTAACTTAGCTTTGATATAGTAGAGTCAGAAAGGAGATGTGATGAAGTTACGAATTGAGATTGACGGCAATTTAGAGGAGACTGAAATTGTCATCAAGACCCCCACTTTGACAGATGAAATTGCAGATTTGCAACGACTCTTGCAAGAGTCAAAGGCTCCGAGGTTGACTTTTTACAAGGGGACAGGTGAATATTATCTAGACCTGTCAGAAATTCTCTTCTTTGAAACAGAAGGGAGCAAGATCTACGCTCATAACCAGAAGGAAGCCTATGAAGTTCGTCTCAAACTTTATGAGTTGGAGTCCATCTTGCCTCGCTATTTTAGTCGAGTGTCCAAGTCAACCATCGCAAATATCCGTCAGATTTACTCAGTGGACAAGTCCTTTTCAGGAATGGGCACCATTTCCTTCTATCAGACGCACAAGGAGGTTCATGTCTCACGGCATTACCAATCCCTCCTAAAAGAAAATCTAAGAAACATGAGGTAAAAAAGATGAAAAAGAAAGCATTTGGTATTATTTTATTGGTTTTAGCAGCTTGGATCTTGCTGCAAGGGAATTTTGGAATTCCTTCTTTGGATGGCAAGATATGGCCTTTACTAGGTATCGCCTTTTTTGCTTATAAGTCCATTGAGTCCATCCTTAGACGCCATCTCACTTCGGCAGTTTTTACAGGGTTACTAGCGCTCATCATTGCAAATTACGCTTATGACTTGTTACCAGTTACCAATCATTCTCTCATCTGGGCTAGTATCTTAGCAGTTCTAGGTGTCGGTTATCTGACGCACTCAAGTAAGTTCTGGAATGAAAAAAAATGGTGGTACGATGGGAAAAAAACAGTCGTCACGGATAAGGAAGTCGCTTTTGGTAGCGGGACCTTCTATAAGCAAGATCAAGATCTCGTAGATGACCAAGTGGAAGTCGCTTTTGGGGATGCTAAAATCTACTATGATAATGCAGAGATGTTAGGTGATTTTGCAACTTTAAATATTGAAGTGGCCTTTGGGAATGCAACCGTCTATGTTCCACAACACTGGCGTGTCGATTTGAAAGTAGAAACATCCTTTGGCGCAGCTAAGGCGGAAGCTCCTGTAGCCCTAACCAGCAAAACTTTGATTATTCGTGGGGAAGTTGCTTTTGGTAAACTTGGAGTTGTTTACGTTAAATAAAAAATCATCGAATTTCCTTGCTAAAATAGAGAAAGTGTGCTAACATAGTGCTGCATGTGGTGCTAGCACATCCGCTATATTAGATCTAATAGGAGGAAAACACAATGGCTAAAGTATGTTACTTTACAGGTCGTAAGACTGTATCAGGAAACAACCGTTCACACGCGATGAACCAAACAAAACGTGCCGTAAAACCAAACCTTCAAAAAGTTACTGTTCTTATCGATGGTAAACCTAAAAAAGTTTGGGCTTCAGCTCGTGCTTTGAAATCAGGTAAAGTTGAACGCGTTTAATAAAAAGGGAAGTCACAAATTGGAACAGCATCTACGTCAACAGGTCAGACAGTGCATGATATTACGAAATCACCTGTTCAAACTAGCACAGGTGATTCTATTGTCAGCACTCAAAATGGGCATCTTATCCTTTCAGATGGTTCTGTAGTTGCTCCTGAAGCACTTGGAGCTGTTACAAATGAAGACAAGATAATCAGTGTTTCAACTGCGGATGGTAAAATGGTAACTTTGCCAAACACAGAAGCAGAACAAAGTTCCCCAGCTGTAATCGGTGGCATGTTGTTGACAACGGTTGGCTATTTCTACAAGAAAAAATTATTTTAATTAAATGAAGGAGAAAGAAATATGACCGAAAAAACACAAGGACACGGATATTTCCGTAAGAAAAAATGGGCTAAAGGCCTAGTATCAGGAATTGCAGTTGCAGGTATTGTAGCCTTCTCTGCAGGTTCTGTATTGGCGGATGAAGCAGTTCAGCCTGAAATTGAAAACGACAATAACATGTACGCTACACAAGCTGGTAAAGCAACAGGAAGCCAGTCTGTAGTGATTGATAATGGAGCAGTCACAAAGGCTGCTTCAACAGCTAAGCAAGCAGGAGTAGTGGTATCTGAGACATCAAGCATTGATAAGGGTACAAATACTACCTCATCAAGTCTTGAACAGTCTAAGGCTGAGATTAAACAAGACCAGACTAAGCAAATAAAGGCACTTGAAGAAACGACTGAAAAACAAGTCGAAAACAATACAGCCTTCAAGGAAGCGAAGGAAGCCATTCAAGCTAATAATAGCTTTGTGGCCACTGAAAAAGGCAAGCACGAACAATCAACAACTGTTACAGTGACGAATGATGGTTCGACTGCCTCAGATGGGACAGCGACTCAAAACAACAAAGCTACTCAAACAGCTAAGAAAGTCTTAGTAGAAAACCAGCAAGCTGTCTCAACCTACCTGGAAGAAAAAGGGAAGTACGAAGCTACTGTCAAACAAGCTACTGAATTAAATCAAGCAGTAGAAGCTGCTGTAATAGATTTGGAGAAAAAGGATGTAACGGTTAAGGTAGTGACACGTACCGTTTCTTCAATCGCAGAAGTAGAAGCATTGAAGAAACAAAATGACAAAGCTATTGCAGCTGCAAAAAGCAAAGTGGAGCTTAACAAAGCCATCATGGCTGCCTATGCAGAGAAGAAGAATGCTAGTGATCAAGTTAATCAAGATGCTGATCGTAAATCAACAGATTTGAAAAACTCTGGTGTACTTTTAACCTCTAAAACACAGGAAGTTTCTTCAGCTGATGAAGCGAATCAAATTGGGAAACAAAACCAAGCAGCTTATGACAAAGCTAAGCAGACCCAAGCGGAATGGCAGAAGAAGTACGATGAGCTTCGAGCTAAGACAAGCACGGAAGGCTACACAAAAGAAGTAGTCTTGCAAGCCATTAGTGTTGCGACAGCAAATCCTGAAGCAACAGTGGAGTCCTCTGCTCCAGGAGCGCAGGTAACTACTAAAGGTTACATTGCCTCATCAAAAGGAACCTCAGGCTATGCTCGTGTCCTTGACTCGACTAAAGTCTTGAAATACGAGGATGTTGGCACTGGATGGAAAACAGAAGTTGACTACACTAATCTGAAAGATTTGACTGTTTCAACTGCAGATGGTAAAAAGTATGATATTTCTCGTATCCACCGAAAATTTGAAATCCTTAATCAAGGAAAAACTGGATTGAATGATGTCTACGTCTTGAATGATCCAACAGAAGGATTCGTAGTAGCTCGTAATAATGGAACTGGTCGAGTTGAGGACTACATGAATTTCTTGGTTACGGATACCTACTACTACAACGTGGATGGGAAAGAAGTAGCTTTCAAAGCAAGTGAAAAGACGCCCGCAACGTTGACGTATTCCTCACTCAATTACAATCCTGTTGGTTGGGAAGGTGCGAAAGCCATTAACGGAACTCATGTTGAAATTAACGGCTCAACTGTAAGCTATAACAAGAATAATGGTTATGTTCGCGCTGAAGGCTACAACCGCCAACAAGATGTGGGGCATCTTTGGGATACATCTGACTCACCTTACCAATACAAGGGAGCTGCACTTGGTGTCTTTAAGGAAGGGACAGCCTTCACATCCGAATTTATCCAATGGGATGGACCAGATAATCCCGGTGGCCAAACTTACTGGTTTGCTTTGAATACGAAGGCTTTAGCGCCAGTTGTTGGAGTTCCAGCTACTGCAACCATTACTAAAACAACCGTGAAGCCAGTTAAGACTGAACCTGTATCAGCTGAATTGGTCAATGCGAAAAATCCAGCCAAACCAACCTTGGCGCTTAAAACTCTATCTGAAACTAAAAATCAGAAGTTATCCGCAAGCTATCACGGTTACAAATTGCAGTATAAACCTACTGTCCGCAAGTCTGTATCTGACACAGATAAAACGAATACAGATGGTCAAACAGTTGCTAAAAACGATACGCAGCTCTACACATTGAATCATGACAATATCTATGCGAACCTTAAAAAAGGTGACAAGATTACTATCATTGATCCACTCGAAGCTGGAGCAGTTCCTGATGTAGCTGTGACGAAAGCAACTGCAGAGAAAGCGGGATGGAGCGTTGCCTATGATGCAGGAAAGAATACTTATACCTTTACTGCAACCTACGAAGGGAAGCGCCTAGAAGCTCCTATGATTACCTGGAAGCCAATCTATGACAAAGGTTTCTATGACAACACTTATAAAGTGTTAGTGAATAACTACGAGGTTTACTCAAATACTGTTACGAACTATACACCGAAGCCACCAAAACCAGTCAAAGCTGTCTTGGATCGCTCTGGTAAGGATATCAATGGTGCGACAACATTTGATCGTAACGTGACCTTCCGCTTGATGACAGACTACAGTTCTTATGCCAAAACTCTTGCTTCAGCGAGCGCACTTGGTAAGGAGTTTGCAATCTTAGATGATGTTCAAGACAAAGCCTTCACAGTTGACCACAGCAAGATCAAGGTGACTGCTGCTGGTAAAGACGTGAAAAACCTATTTGACATGTATCATGTACTTTCAGATGCAGGACGTACTGATGCAATCAATAAAATTTTGAAGGAATTGAACTTGCAACCTAAAGGTGAGTTCTATCTCTGGGTAGCCAAGGATTCTAAGAGTTTCTATCAGAACTACGTGAAACCAAATAAGAATGTTACTGTTGATCTTCCAGCCAAATTCTTGGTTAAAGCAGGGGAAAAAGTCGAGAATGACTTTAAACAGATTGACTTTGGGAATGGCTATCAATCAAACCTTGTGACTGTCTCAGTTCCTGATGTGAAGCCAGAGAAACATGCCCTGGATCAAAAGGATAATAAGAAAGTCTTGGACGGTCAAGAGGTACAGATTGGCCAATACATCCGCTATCTACTTGATGGCGTAACTGTTCCAGCTAAACACGATAGCCTCTTCCAATATGACGGTAGTGACCAGTTAGATGTGGTTCATGATCGATATACAGGTAAGTGGCAAGGCATTTTCAAGGGTACAGAGTACACAGCTGAGAAAGACCTTATCTTGCCTTATGATGTCATCCTGAAGGATGGTAAAGTAGTCAAAGCTGGTGACAAGATTGTCAAAGGTACAGCTTATGCCTTCTTATTTGAAATGAACCAGGATACAAATCCTGACTTCCTCAAGAAGATTGTGGCCGTCAAATGGGACGAAAAAGCAGGCAAATGGTCGTATGTTATCAATCAAGACTTCCTAAACTCTCTAGGCGTTAAAGGAACCTTTGATGCCGACTTCTACATCGAGGTAGAACGTATCTCGGCTGGGAAGGTTGAAAATACCTTTATCAATACAGTCAATTTACAAGAGATGACGGCGAAAGTGACAACAACGCCAGAACCTCCAAAACCAGAGCCTAAAGAACCAGGCAAGCCACAACCGCAGCCATCACTTCCAAATACAGGAACAGTAGCAAGCATGCTTCCAGTTGTGGGAATGATTTTGGGATTGTTGGGTCTTGCAGGTTTTCGTAAGCATAAAAAATAGAACATCTAGTAATTCCCCCTCATCCATGGTATAATGAAGCCATAAAAAGAGGGGGGAGAGAGATGATAAAGGACACGAAAATGGATGCACATGTGACTAGAAGTGGTTATAGATACTACACTCCAACTCAAAAAAATCAGAAGTTACCAGGTCTGAAGAAGAGAAGAAGTGGAAACAAGGCCTACGTTGGCTAGGAAAAGCTGTCTGGTCAGTAATGGAAACCCTACCGAGTGTGATTGCGAGAGCTGCCGTTTTGATGGTTGCGACTCCACTCATGTTTCTCCTCTTTATCTTTAATCTGATTAAGAGCTTGATTGCGACAGACATTTTTCTACAGATTTTACAGCCGAAACGGCACTTTCTCAATCGAATGAGAGTCTTGTAACCCGCACACTCTAAATAGGGAATTTTTGATTCTTTCTGGAAGTCATATTTAGTCATTTGTCCTTGGAAGTGAGGGCATTTAGGAGCAGGATAATCCAGCTTAGCGATGATTTCTTTATGAGTTCCAGCATCTAGAACATCCAAAATAGTAATGTTCTAGTCTTTGATTCCCAGTGTGTTTGTGATAAAATTGAATGGTTCCATATAAGTCTTTTTAATGATGGTTTGGTCGCTTTTCATTATAGATCTTATGGGACTTTTTTCTACAACAAATAGGCTCCATCATTCCTACAGTGGTTTTACCCACTACAGAAATTACAGAGCCGAAACTTTTTCCAGTTTTTTTGTCTGAAAAATCTCGCTTTTTATGGAGTTATAAGGATATTTGACTAGTCCCAAAAATTTAGACACTAAAAAGTCTTCGAATTTCCTTGCTAAAATAGAGAAAGTGTGATAACATAGTACGGTATGTGGTGCTAGCACATCCGCTATATTAGATCTAATAGGAGGAAAACACAATGGCTAAAGTATGTTACTTTACAGGTCGTAAGACTGTATCAGGAAACAACCGTTCACACGCGATGAACCAAACAAAACGTGCCGTAAAACCAAACCTTCAAAAAGTTACTGTTCTTATCGATGGTAAACCTAAAAAAGTTTGGGCTTCAGCTCGTGCTTTGAAATCAGGTAAAGTTGAACGCGTTTAACAAAAATGAAAAGACCTAACTGGTCTTTTTCTTTTGCTCTAAGGATAAAACCATTTGAAAAATAGAGTAAATATCCGCAGATACAGCATTCTGCTTTTACACTTGGGCTGAAATATGATAAAATAGAGTATCAACTAGTTGAGGTAAAAAAAATGACTGTAAAAATTAATACAAAAGATGGTCAAATCGAACTGACAGATGAAGTGATTGCAACCGTAGTAGGTGGTGCAGCAACTGAGATTTTTGGTGTGGTCGGTATGGCTAGTAAAAATGCCCTCAAAGATAATTTCCAAGCCCTTCTTGGTAAGGAAAATTATGCAAAAGGCGTTGTCGTAAAAGCAGCCGAGGATGGCAGCATTGCAGTTGATGTTTATACCGTGTTGAGCTACGGAACAAAGATTAGTGAAGTCTCAAAAAACATCCAAGAGCGTGTTCGTTTTAGTTTGGAAAACCAACTAGGAATTACTGCTCAGACTGTGAATGTCTACATTCAAAATATCAAAGTTGTAGGAGAATAATCGTGTCAAAAATTACTACCAGTTTATTCCAAGAGATGGTGCAGGCTGCATCAACTCGTTTGAATAAGCAAGCAGAATATGTCAATTCATTGAACGTCTTTCCAGTTCCAGATGGAGATACTGGGACAAACATGGGAATGACCATTGAAAATGGTGCCAAAGAAGTAGCAGACAAGCCTGCTTCTACAGTTGGAGAAGTAGCGAGTATTCTTGCCAAAGGGCTCTTGATGGGTGCGCGTGGGAACTCAGGGGTTATCACTTCTCAGCTCTTCCGTGGCTTCTCTCAGGCTATCAAGGAAAAAGATGAATTAACAGGTCAAGACTTGGCTCTTGCCTTCCAATCCGGTGTCGAAGTAGCTTATAAAGCGGTTATGAAACCAGTTGAAGGGACCATTTTGACTGTTTCTCGTGGAGCGGCTATTGGTGCCAAGAAAAAAGCGGAGCAAACAGATGATGCTGTTGAGGTCATGCGTGCAGCCTTGGAAGGCGCAAAAGCAGCTTTGGCTAAGACACCAGAAATGCTTCCAGTCCTTAAGGAAGTTGGTGTGGTAGACTCAGGTGGTCAAGGTTTGGTCTTCATCTACGAAGGATTCCTTTCAGCTCTTACTGGTGAATACAGTGCTTCTGAAGACTTTGTAGCTACTCCTGCCAACATGAGTGAAATGATTAATGCAGAGCACCACAAGTCTGTAGCAGGTCATGTGGCAACTGAGGATATTACCTTCGGTTACTGTACGGAGATCATGGTAGCCCTCAAACAAGGTCCAACTTATTCTAAGGACTTTGACTACGATGAATTCCGTAACTACTTGAATGACTTAGGCGACTCACTGCTTGTTGTCAACGATGATGAGATTGTCAAAGTTCACGTCCATACAGAAGATCCAGGTCTTGTCATGCAAGAAGGTCTCAAATATGGTAGCTTGATCAAGGTAAAAGTGGACAACATGCGTAACCAACACGAAGCGCAAGTTGAAAAAGAAGCAACTCAAGGCAACAAGCCTGCTGAAACAAAAGAGTATGCCCTTATCGCAGTAGTAGCTGGTCAAGGTTTAGCAGATATCTTCCGTGCCCAAGGTGTGGATTATGTTATCGAAGGTGGTCAGACAATGAACCCTTCAACAGAAGACTTTATCAAGGCTGTTGAACAGGTCAATGCTCGCAACATTATCTTCTTGCCAAACAACAAAAATATCTTTATGGCAGCTCAGTCTGCGGCTGAAGTGCTTGAACAACCTGCTGTTGTGGTAGAAGCACGTACAATTCCTCAAGGGTTGACCAGCCTTCTTGCCTTTGATCCAAGCAAATCAATCGAAGAAAACAAAGAGCGCATGACTGCGGCCCTTGGTGATGTCATCAGCGGTAGTGTAACAACAGCCGTTCGTGATACAACTATCGATGGATTAGCAATTCATGAAAATGATAATCTGGGTATGGTCGATGGGAAAATCCTCGTGTCAAATCCTGACATGCACCAAACCTTGACAGAAACTTTGAAACATATGTTGGACGAAGATAGTGAAATCGTAACCTTCTATGTCGGTGAAGACGGAAGCGAAGAACTTGCCAATGAAATTGCCCAAGAAATCGCAGAAGAATTTGAAGATGTTGAAGTAGAGATTCACCAAGGTCAACAACCCGTATATCCATATCTTTTCAGTGTGGAATAATGGTAAAAATTGAATGAAAACAACAGAAGGAGGCTGGTTTTTCAGCTTCCTTTTTCTATGCAAACGGAGTTATAAAGAAATTTATGTAGAAATGAACATTCTATTGGAAATTCGATTTACTATAAGTTATAATGATAAAGCTGTTATATTAGATTAAGTATGAATATAAAGGAGAAATGATGAAGAAAAAAATTTTTAATCAATCTTTTTCCCGCTTTTCAATTAGAAAGTTAAGTGTTGGGACCTGTTCGGTATTGCTAGGAACCTTTATGGTCATGGCTACTTCTCCAGTGCAAGCGGATGAAGCTCAAGTCAACAATAAGGAACAACAAACGCAGGCGGAAATTCAACAGAAGGAAAAAAGTGCTGAGAATGGGCAGGAAGTCATTTCTGAGCCTCAAAAAGTGGTAACACAGAACGAAGCGGTTAAGGAGCTGGAGGATAAAGCTGAACCGTCCAAAACAGAAGTATCTGCACCAGTCTCTCAGAGCCAACCAGTTTCTCAAGTTGACAATACGAAGGAAGCGAGTCAGCCTTCTTTAGATGAGGAGAAAAAGCAATCTCTAGAATCAACTCAAACTGAGCAGAAAAGCAAGGAAGAAAGTGGCTCTAGCGGGAAAACTTCTTCTAGGCGCAAGAGATCGCTAGATGAAGTCAATGCAGAATTTAAAACTCATTCGCCAATCAAGGATATCCATGCGGTAGATAGTGTTCGTGAGTCCATGACTTTTAGTATTACTGGACACGAAGCAGACTATTCTGGTGGGTATATCAAAATTCATTTCCAAAATGGGAAGGCTATTAAATTGACCCCTTCTCCAGTCGGTGGTGTAAAGTTCAGCCAAGAAAAAATAAATGGAGACCTTGATTTAAAGATAGAACCTGCAAATCTGAGAGGTGGAGCAAACTATAACTTCGTCTATACTTTTCAGATAGATCCTCTGACGCATAACTGGGGAGGTGCTGTCCAAGCAATTGGGCCGGACCATAAAGTGACCGCAACTGCTAAGCTCTATGACAAAAATGACAATGTCCTCAAAGAACTTGGAAGCATTGAACACACGTGGAAAGTCTTAGAAAACGGTGTAGGGGGTCTGACTCCAATGTCTGGCAATCAGGTCATTGGCTACGATCGAAATAACGATGGTATTGTCGACGATGATTCATCGGTCGTGTCCTACTATCTATTTAACGGTGCGAAAGATCCTAAGAATAATACGGCAAGAAATGATTACTTCAACTATGGAAATGGTGTCTTTGATGGTCGTATGATCAATGGTATGGGGATTAGTGATGTCGGGGGGAATATCATTGATCCTGTCACATCTTATACCTATAATATAGAGTTAAAAGAAGGTTATGAATTGACAGATGAAGCTAAAGCTCTAGGATGGACTGCCGATGCGACGGGTTACCATCTGACGATTAACAGAGCTAACAATCCGCTTCAAGATATTAATAACAATAAAAATAAGCTCATTCCAATTTCTTTCAAGTTAAAGAATGCCAAAGTAGCAGATATCAATAGAAAAGCGCAAAACCTAACCGTGACGGGTATCTATACGAAAGCAGATGGGACTAGCTATCAAAATACGGCCGTTCTTCCCTATACTCTCTTTGTTCAAAAAACAGATCAGCCAGAGTCTTCTCTCTTTGAATTTAGACACTATAATCAGTCTGACTCGGAGATGATTCGTTCTTATGGTGAAACAGAATACCGTTCTTATGTTCGACTTTCATCAGTTGCTGAGGTTGAAAAAGATTATCCTATCAATGACTACACGGTCACCCATAAAATACAGGATTCACGAGAGTCTTATCGAGAAGTCAATGCGATTGAGGATCGTTATTGGAATGAATTTTTCTCTTCACCGGATGCATCTGTAGAAGTATACAATAAAGCTACAGGTGAGTTATTAGGCACTTTTAACAGTAGCACTCGTAGTCTACGACTGACGGAA
>NZ_CP016208.1:0-3415 GCF_001683375.1 Streptococcus sp. oral taxon 064
TTGCAATGTTTATGAAAATATTGTATAATGAAACTATAATCAAGAAATGACGAAAGGACTGTCGCCAAACAGTCCCGTCTCTTGGAAATAGCCACGCCAATGGCTATTGGTTTAATTCTCTTTACTAGCCTATTTTACACTTTTTCCGTGTAAAATTCAAGTATTATCTCGCGAAATCCTTTTAAACAAAGGAGAGAATGCTTTTTATGAAATTGAACTGATAGTCGCAATTGACGTGGTTCCTCTGAAAAGAGGGCTTTGTTGATTGCGACTTTTTTATGATGTTTGGATAGTTAAGGACACCGACATAAAAAAGCGTTGTAACTGATTCGGTGAGTAAAACGATGGCGACATCAAAAGATTTGTTGAATGGCTTTGAGAAAGAAGCCGTAGTTGTTAAAGCAGTAGTATTGTATTTGGGTTCTGAGATACGAGAGAACACAGAAGGACAGTACACACACCAATTTGTTTTAATGCCTTCAAAACGAGACCCACGAGGTGGAGTTGTGAGCGTTAAGCATTCTAAGAAGCTAGGTTTAGAAACAAATGGGGTTTATTACTTGGAAGCTGAAGCGAGTAGCGAGCGCCCAGATAACCATTACGGAGTTTCAATATATTGGTTGAGAAATCCAAAGGCTTTAAAATTGGTTTCTAGTTTCAAAGAAATGGAACGAAGCTGATGGCTAAAACGTATCAAAGAAACGCTAACGGTCGGATGGCTTTGATATGGTATCAGCGCCCCTTGTTGTGGCAAGGGGTGGCTGGTATTGTGCTATTAGGGTCAAGTATTATCAGATGGCTTTATGTAAAGCTTGCTGGGATTGGTTTAAGGGTCGGATGGCTTGATACTTTTAGTTTTTGGTTTCTTGTAGTAAGCGCCCTGGTATTTGTTGGTTTGCTGACCTTTAAAGTTTGGTATTTCGTGAAAGAAGTTAAAGCAGCTGGCAAGTATAGTGAGTATCGAACGCAAAAACAAGCAATCAAAGCGATTGAAAGAGGATTGCTTTCGGCTGGCTTAGTTCGAAAAACAGTAAGCGAGACTGTTGTTGATGTTCCTTCGTGTGAGTTTGTCGCAGACAAAACTCACACGATCATCAAAGTCGAAAAACTGCCATCAGTTGCTGATTTGGAAAAAGTAGCCGAAGCAATCAACTCATCTTTGCGAAAAGGTAAGTTTGCAAATTATGCAGTTTCTGAACCTTTGCAAACTGCTGATGGCTTGTATTATCTTTTTGAACTGAATGATGTGAACACTAATCTGTCTTTTATACCGAAAAGGATAGAGGATTTAGTTCCTGATGACCCCTATCGCTTTAAACTTTTAGCTGGTTCTTCTCCTGTCTTTTGGGATTATCCAAATCAACCTCATGCCCTATTGTCAGGTTTGACAGGTAGTTTCAAAACTACTACTGCATACTTGATTTTAGCCGAAGCGCTGGGCGCTGGTTGTGATGTTTATATACTTGATTATAAACGTGAAATGCTTGGATTTAAGCAAATTTTGGGAGATAAAAACGTAGTATCAGAACCCTCTGAAATACTTTCTCTGTTATCTCGTCTAGTTGATGATATGACCCTAAGAAATGAGCGTATAGGCGCAGAAATCGAGCGTAGAGGTGTAGTAGGTCTGAATGGTAAGGATTTGAATGCTAGACCTGTATTTATCTTCTGTGAGGAGCTGGGAGCCCTTGGAGAAGCGCTTGGAAAAGAAAAAAGCACGCTTCACGGATATTTAAAAACCATTTCAATGGTTGGACGAAGCTCTTTGTATATGCTGGTAAATATCTTGCAAGTCGCTGATGTAAATTCTGCCCCTGCCGGTATGCGTAGCAATGCTAACTTAAAGATATTGCTTGGAAAATCAACGTCAGAAATGATTACTCAGATGTTTTCAAGTGGTTATATCGATGTTGTCACTAAGAACCCTGGAAAATTTAAGGGCTGGTATTTCTTAAATGGTTATAGTACCCAGCCGAATTTGTTCTATGTTCCGAATCTGCATGAGAATGGATTGAATACGATTGAAACTTTTAAAGAATTGTATGAAGTGGGACGGAAAAGGGTTTATAACGAAATGATATGATTTTCGTTTTTATGCCGTGAAAGTCTATTGACGGTAAGCCGTGACAAGTTAGACTGGTTTGGGCGGTTCAGTCAGAACTTTGTTCGGCTGACCGACAAAATCAAGACTAACGGAACGGGTTTCTTGCCGTCAATAGAATCATGGAATAAATTTTCGAAAATCTCACGCAAGAAAGGATATAACATGATTAAACTGATACAACGAATACTTGACGAGCGAAAGGCTCGCAAGCGTGAAGAGTACTTGAACGAATGGAAAGCGAAAGAATCCGACTTGTACAAGAAGATGGAGTATTTCCGCGAACTTGCTCGAGAAAATGAATCTAAGGCTTGGTCTATGTATTACAATGACATGGGCGGAGGAGATGCTTATTCTGCTGCTGCTAGCAGTTATAGGAGCGAATTCCGAAAGTACGAAAAAGAGTTGGAAAAACTGGGTTTTGAGCCTGAAAAATATTTATAGGGGACCCTTGGGGGACTACGACACCCCCAAGGGAGAACTGGGAACTGAGAACGGAAATCGAGGTAGAAAATGGTAGAGGATTTGATTCAAGATTCTGCTCTGAATGACGCTCAAGAGCCCTCGTGGGCTTATGAGAGCTATGCAAATACGGATAGAGCCAAGAACTATACACTGGTTGTTTATCCTGATGATATGCCTGAAAATTGGCTTGAGATAATGCGTGAAGATATGTTTGATATGGTTATATCGCCTCTTCATGATAAGGATGTAAATCCTGATGGAGAGCCTAAAAAAGCGCATTACCATTTATTGGTAAGCGCTGGGACTTCATGGATTCGGATGGGCACTCTTGCAAATTGGGGCAAGAAATTAAAGGGTATTGCAAGACCCCAAAAGTGTTCGAATCCTAAAGGGTTGGTCAGATATATGATTCATCAGGATAACCCTGAAAAGTATCAGTATAATAAAGCTGATATACGTGTTATCGGTCAATATGATATTGAACCGTTTTTCAAAGCTACGATTGGAGAGGATAGAGAAACTCGAAAAGAAATAATGCACTTCATTATTGATAATGATATTGTCGAGTTTGCCGATTTAGTCGAGTATTGCTTAGTTCATAATGAAACATGGGATGATTATTTAGCAAATAATACTTTATACATCAAAAACTATGTTTCATCTCGTCGATTCCGAGATATTGAACGAAAAAGAGAAGCCGAACTGGAAAAAATGAGTATTCTTGAAAAGGATATTGAAGCTCTGAAAAGTATGAAAAGAGCTTGAATATTTAACTCATTTTGTCATTTTCGGTTTCTGGGTGGGTGGGGTCTAACCCTCTTGTTTCAAGGGTTGTGACGGGACGAAGTA
>NZ_CP016209.1:0-2537 GCF_001683375.1 Streptococcus sp. oral taxon 064
GGAAGAGCAAGATGTGAAGGAACTGGAGTACAAGTTTAAAAACATCAAGATGAGGAAGTCCTCAACAAATGATACATCAATGTTTGTTTTCCAAACCAAAACACGTTTTAATAATTGGGAAAGTCTCTATAAAGACTCGACGATTAGTAAGTTGGATTCTAGAACGGATTCCACTTTTAAGAATACTCGTAACACTGTTTCCTTATCTCAAACGGCCTCAGCCGAATTAACACGCGTTAGCCAGCAAATTTCGATGATTGGACGCCGTCGGACAGATGTCTTCAATCGACACACAGATGCTTCTGGTTTTAAGGAAGATTTTATCACAAGGACTGCGGGTAAAGAAACTCCTACTCAGAACTTCGCAAACTTGACGGGAGTTTACCATCTGGCTTATTTGGCTGATCCACAATTAAACTTTAGTGGAAATCCTAATTTTAAGGTCTATTATAATTACAAAGATACTGGGAAAACTCTCTACTATGCCCAAGTAAAGGGGACTCCAGACTCCCCTATGCCTGCAACACTTTTGAAGTTAGAAAACAAGACGATTCCAAATGGGACCTACACCTATAAAGCGATTGCTTTTTGGGACGAGGAACTTCCTGACGTTCAAGCTCAGAATGGTTACGACTTAGGGGAGCTCGACGGCATTACAGTTACCTCGAAAAATTCGGTTTCTTATGACTTCGATGTGATCGTACAGGCTTCTGAAGCGAGTGGTGTCTACTCTGAAGTGAAGAGAGCTACAGATCAACACTTTGCCTATAATACCCAAGAGCACTATCCTGGTGATGAGATTGATTTCAGAGTGACCTATAAAAACGCAGCGAAACAGGCGGTTTCAGATGTCTATGTTTTATCATCCCTGCCGATGAAAGGCGATAAACAGCTAGAATCCAGAAATCGTGGTTCTGAATTTACAGTGAGTTTGACAAAAGCTTTAACACCACCTTCAGGCTGGGAGGTTCAATATAGTCGTATCGCGGGTACTGCTGCAGAAATTAATGCTTCACAATGGCTCACAGCAGATCAAGTGTCGGATTGGTCAGAGATTCGTGCAGTTTGTTGGCATTCGACTGCTCCGGTTGCTGCTGGAAGTAGGGTTCAATTTCCTATCGATGGAGCAGTTATCGGGCAAGATACTGCCCCAGGTGCTACGGCTTATCTTTCTTCGGCTCTGGCAAATGGCAGTTCCAAGTACACTGAGTCCAATAATGTTTCAATCCAAATGTCTACCAAACTGTCATCTGCAAGTTTTACCTTTGTGGATGTAAATGATCCGTCTAAGGAAGTGCAACTAGGCCAGGTAGACACAGTTGTAGGAAAATCTAATGGACCAATTTCTTATGATCCTGCTCGTCGAATTAAGAAATTGGAAGATGCAGGATATGAACTGATCAGTAACGATTTTATAGATCATACCTTTGGTGACTCGGCTAGTCCAAAACAATTCAAGTTTCAGTTTAGACACAAGATTACAGAACTAACCGAAACTGTTCGTGGAACTCGTGAAATTAATTATGAGTATTACAGAAAAGCAAAAAATCCTGATTTATCGCTTCTTCCTCCCAGACATGTAGAATCCCATTCGTTTACTCGAACGAAGAGAATCGATCAGGTTTTGGCAAAAATCCACCCAAATGATGCGACAGCAGGTGTGACTTACTCAGCCTGGTCTGTAGACCAAACTTGGTCTCAAGTGATTTCGCCTGAAATTCCTGGCTATTACCCAGGTGAAGATATTGACGCAAATACATTGTCGGGAGATGAGGCTCTTGATCAATATTGGATTAGTGCGATAAATCCGAGCGATGAAGAGTTGGAAAAAGAATTCTCTTGGGATAGGTTGGTGTATTATGTTCCGCTTCCAGTTGTACCTTCAGCAAGTGTAGCGAAATCTAAAGGCTTTCAAGGGCAGAAGCAGGCAGCAACGATTCAATTTGATGAGGATAGAGCAAGCGAGAGTGCGGTTCACTTTACAAAAGGGACAACAACCATTAATGGAGCAAAGAAATCCGTCGAACTAGTCCAAAGTAGTGTCTTTCTTTATGATGAGAATGGACAAAAGGTAACTTCGCTAACCATTGCCAACCAAGGGACGTACGATTTAGATCTTGTAAATAAAACAATTGTCTTTACTCCACTGAAAACCTTCTATGGTCCGGCAACTCCAGTTCGAGTTGGAGTGGTGGATAAAAATGGAGAGTCGGCTGTAACGACCTATACCCCAGTTGTTGAGAAAGTAACGCCAACTGGTACAGGTGATAAGACAGAAGGACTTCAAGGTCAGGTCCAAGAAGGTAAAGTGACCTTCACTCCAGGTCATGACTCAGTTCCATTCCCAGCTGATTCAACTCCACTATTTGACAATGGTACAACTGTGAAAGAAGTACCAAATGTTGGTAAATTCGAAGTGGATGCAGACGGTAAGGTGACCTTCACTCCTGATAAACAGTTCAAGGGTGAAACACCAGAGCTTGAATTGACTCGTGTGGATGCCAACGGAACTCCTGTTACTGTCAAGTACCAAGCGG